>CANLFL010000007.1 GCA_947489825.1 Candidatus Nanopelagicaceae bacterium | reverse complement strand
TTTAGTAAGGGTGAGAAATGCACGATTTTGTGGAGACTCTTTAGCAACAGAATCAACAATTCCCTTCCAAAGCTCTAAAAGATCAGCCTCAATTTCCTTGGCTTCAAGGGCTCCTGGTTCAGCAATCGACATAACCCCTCATCTCACTAGTTATCCACAAAGTTATCCACAGGCTGTGGTCTAAAGTAGGGGTTGAGGCCTACAAAATTCCGAATTCGGCGGATAGCCTGTGGAGAAGTCGAAAAGTAGAGCTCTTTTGGCAAAAGCGCAAGTAGTTATCCACAATCGCCCCCCTTACCCACCCCTAGGTCTCGAGCTTGGGCCTGGGTTGGGCCTGGGTTGGGCCTGGGTTGGGGGCGAGTTTGACCCACGCGCATCCACACCTCTACCGTTACCTCCTTGCTTCCCCCGCATTTATGAATCCAAGGCCGAACCGGGCTCGATCGATGAAAGAGATTTAACACGAAGGAGTTCCACCCATGACAAAGCGCACCTACCAACCCAATACCCGTCGTCGCGCCAAAAAGCACGGATTCCGCGCTCGCATGGCAACACGTGCCGGTCGTGCCATTCTTGGCGCCCGTCGTGCCAAGGGTCGCTCACGTCTTTCAGCGTAAAAGCTAGAAGAACACGGAGCAAAAAAGTGCTTCCAAAGAAGGCACGACTTACTACAAGCGAAGATTTTGCTAAGGCAACAAAGAGCGGACTTCGTCTCACTTCAGGAAACCTTGTTGGATATCTCTACATCTCTCCTGCCTCCAGCAATTATCAGCCGGCAAAGTGCGGACTTATTATCAATAAATCGGTCGGCGGATCAGTTATGCGCCACCGCATCGCCCGCCAACTTCGACACGATCTTGCGCCAACTCTTCACACATTTCCTTCCAACTCACTTTTCGTCCTGCGCGTATTAAAGAGCGCACCCGAATACACCAACGAACTCACACAGTTGGTTTCTGGTCTGCTCTCTCGCAGCCAGAAGAATGTGAGCCAGTAATGAAGTTACTTCTATCTCCACTCACTCTTCTCATCACCTTCTATCAAAAGTTCATCTCTCCATCACTTGCTCCACGTTGTAAGTACTACCCATCCTGTTCAAGCTATGCACTCACCGCAATCCAAAGTTATGGGCTTAAAGGAGTTGCTATGGCTACCTGGAGAGTCTTGCGATGTAATCCATGGTCAGATGGTGGAGTTGACTACGTGAAAGTACAAGTAAAAATAGAAGAAAAAACCATTACAGAGCAATCACTTCAGAGCATGAAAGCGGCGGCATAACCATGGGTTTTATTCTCAATCCACTTTACAATCTAGTATCTGGAATTATTGTTCTATTCCACAATCTTCTCTCACCACTGTTTGGAAAAGACAGTGGTGTTACATGGTCGCTCTCAATCATGGGTCTTGTAGTAATCATTCGAATCGTTTTGATCCCACTCTTTGTAAAGCAGATTAAGAGCCAGCGCGCACTTACCGCCCTTCAGCCACATATGAAGGAGATTCAAAAGAAGTATAAAGATGATCGCCAGAAGCAATCAGAAGAGATGATGAAGCTCTACAAAACGCATAAAACAAACCCGCTTGCATCATGTTTTCCAATTCTTGCTCAGGCACCAATCTTCTTTGCACTCTTTACAGTACTCAATGGAATTGCTGCAAAGACTGATGCGGGAGTTTCTGCACCGATTGCGCGCGGATACCTCAAAGGTGAATATTTGGAGAGTGCGGCGCAAGCTAAATTCTTCGGTGCAAAAATCTCTGAGACCTTTTTGGGTAGCGATGACATAAAGGTAAAACTTGTCACCGTATTTCTCATCTTCCTTATGTCGGCAACTACATTTACAACCCAGCGTCAGTTGATGACAAAGGGAATGCCAAAGATGGATTCAAGTAACAATATGATGTTGCAGCAGCAGAAAATCATGTTGTATTTATTCCCAGTTATTTTTGCAATCTCCGGTGTGAACTTTCCAGTCGGTGTATTGATCTACTGGTCGACCACAAACTTCTGGACGTGGGGTCAGCAGTACTACGTGATTAAGAGAAACCCAACGCCGGGCTCACCAGCCTTTGAAGAGTTAGAACGTAAGCGAGCAAAGAAGAGTGGGGTAGTCGAGCCGGATCCGAACGATCCATCAACCCCACCTATTGAAGAGGTTAAAGGCCAACGCGAACAACCAAAGAAGAAGAAAAAGAAGAAGAAGTAATTCGGACAATTAGCATCAATAGTATTAAATCCCATTGAAAGGGATTAATTAAACAAGGAGTAGAGATGTCAGAGAACGAGACAGTTGTAGAAGAGATAGAAGTCCAGTCAGAAGAGGTAGGGGCACCAGATGCGCCTAAGCCGCCTAAGACTGTGGCAAAGCTTGAGGAAGAGGGCGATATTGCCGCCGATTACCTCGAAGCGCTCCTTGATATTGCAGATCTCGATGGCGATATCGATATCGATGTCGAAAATGGACGCGCCTCACTAGCTATCGCCGGCGGAAAGCTCGGCCACCTTGTAGGCAAAGAAGGGGAGGTCCTCGATTCAATCCAGGAGCTCACTCGCCTTGCTGTCCAGACAGCTACCGGAGACCGTAGCCGCTTGATGCTCGATATCGATAACTTCCGCGCCAACCGCCGTACCGAGCTATCGGCGCTGGCGAAAGAGAAGGCGGAAGAGGCGACCACCACTGGAAATGCCATCAAACTTGAGCCTATGAACGCCTTTGAGCGCAAGATCATCCATGACACGATCCAGGATTTAGGGCTCACCAGCGAATCTGATGGAGAAGATCCACGTCGCTACGTAGTCATCTATCCAGCGTAACCCCCATGTCGGCAAGTGATGTTTCCCGTGAAACACTGATCAAGCGCTACTTTCCAGAGCGCCTCGATGAGATCGCTGCCTATGCCCATTTCCTCACCACGGCAGGGATCGAAAGGGGGCTTATCGGCCCTCGCGAAGGCGAGCGCATCTGGGAGCGCCATATCTTTAACTGTCTACCCGTCACCCAACTTCTGCCACAAGGGGCCTCCCTCTTTGATATCGGTTCAGGGGCAGGTCTTCCAGGAATTGTGATCGCACTAGCCAGACCTGATCTCTCAGTCACTCTCATCGAGCCTCTAGAGCGCAGAGTCTCCTTTCTGACTGAGGCTGTTGACGGCCTCAATATCGAGGTAATCCGTGGCCGCGCTCAGGATGTGAAGAAGTCAGCTGACTTTGTCACCGCTCGCGCAGTCGCCCCTTTAGAGAAGTTGAAGAAGATGAGCTGGCATATGGTCAAAACCGGTGGCAGCCTCCTAGCCATGAAGGGCGAATCAGCCTCGGCGGAGATGGAAGGGGTCAAGGGAGCAACCCTCCACGAGATAACTTTGGAGGGAATTGAGCTTGGGCGCATCGTCGCCATTAAAAAGGGTGCTTAGATTGGTCAATGAGCCAGAACGGTGATGATTCACGTGAAACATCAACACCATCCCCAACAACAAGAGTCATTGGTGTCCGACGCCTTAAAGAGGTGATGGCAAAACCAGCCTCCACCCGGATCTTCACTGTGGCTAATCAGAAGGGTGGGGTCGGCAAAACGACCACAGCAGTCAATATTGCAGCGGCCCTTTCCATGGGTGGTCTTCGCGTCCTCGTTATTGATTTAGATCCACAAGGCAATGCCAGTACAGCTTTAGGTGTTCCTCATCGTGATAACGCCGGCATCTATGAAGTTCTGATGGGAAGCCATGAGATTTCAACAGTGGTGCAGAAAGTTGCCGGCTTTCCATCTTTAGATTGCATATCATCTAATACATCACTTGCTAACGCTGAAATTAATTTAGTCTCGATGGTCGCGCGCGAACTACAACTGAAAGAGGCGCTAGAAACAATTAGCGTTAATTACGATTACATCTTTATCGATTGCCCACCCTCACTTGGATTGTTAACTGTCAACGCATTTGCCGCAGCGAAAGAGTTACTTATTCCAATTCAAGCCGAGTACTACGCTCTTGAAGGTTTATCACAACTCCTTGAAACGTACGCGGTTGTGAAGAAGAGATTAAATCCAAAACTTAACCTTTCAACAATAATACTTACTATGTTTGATGGACGCACACGTCTTGCAAATGATGTTGCTGCAAATGTGCGGTCTCACTTTCCAAAGGAACTTATTGATATTCCAATCCCTCGCGCAGTACGTATATCTGAAGCACCGTCTTATAGCCAAACAGTAATGACATATGACCCACTCTCACCTGGAGCTATTGCATACATGCAAGTTGCGCGAGAGATTGCAGAGCGCGGTAAAGCTACAGAAGAAGAGAACTTTGATTCAAATGTTGTCAGTATTAATTATAAGAAAGATGGAGAGATCGCATGAGTACAAAACGTGGGGGACTAGGAACAAACTTAGATTCGTTGATTCCAACATCGTTAACTGTTGGTGATACAGAAGTTGCACAACAGAATGAAGTTCCTATCTCTTCAATCTCACCTAACCCACGCCAACCACGTACAGTTTTTGATGACGATGCACTCAATGAGTTAATTGCATCAATCAAGGAGATTGGAATACTTCAACCTCCTGTAGTTCGTAGGGTTTCAGAAGGTCGCTATGAATTAGTTATGGGCGAGCGCAGATTACGTGCAGCAAAAGCTGCCGGACTTAAAACTATTCCTGTCATTATTCGCCAAACTCCAGATAATGAGTTACTCCGTGAAGCGCTGATAGAAAATATCCATAGAAGCCAACTCAATCCGCTAGAAGAGGCTGCGGCCTACGCAGGCTTACTTACAGATTTTGGTTGCACACATGATGAGCTAGCAACAAAGCTAGGAAGATCGCGCCCCCTCATTTCGAATATGTTGCGTTTACTTAATCTTCCACCAACAGTTCAACGCAAAGTCGCCGCAGGTGTTATCTCTGCAGGACATGCTCGCGCGCTATTGGGCTTAAGTGATGAGAAAGAGATTGAAAAGCTAGCCAACAGAATCGTTGCAGAAGGCTTAAGTGTTCGTGCAACCGAAGAGATCGTGGCTATTGCAGGACCGGCCAAGAAGAGCGCCAAAACTAAAACAAAAGTTGGAATTTCAGGAACAGCCCTTGCCTCCGCTGAACTATTAAGTGATTACCTAGATACGCGTGTAAGCATTGAACAGGGTAAAGGAAAAGGAAAGATTACGATCGAATTTGCTGGGAATGAAGATCTTGTGCGCATCGTCGATTTAATCGAGGGTTAATTAAGTGCCGAACCTCGCCTAGACATCTCTTGCTTAACAACCTGGCCTAACGCCTTCACACCTTCACGGATACGTTCCGGGGTTGGATGGCAATATGAAAGTCGCATCGACCATGATCCAAAACCATCGGCGTAAAAGGCTGTTCCTGGAACGTAGGCAACCTTGGCAACAATTGCCTTAGGCATCATCGCTTTAGTATCAATTTCAGGTGGAAGATTGACCCATACATAGAAGCCACCGCCAGGTTTGGTCCAGGTAGCTTCCTGCGGGAAGTATTCGGTAAGTGATTCAAGCATCGCATCGCGGCGGACTTTATAAACCTCACAGAAGCTTGCAATCTGATCGCGCCATGGCTGGTTAGTTAAATAGTTAGCAATTGTTAACTGTGTGAAATTTGATGGGCAGAGAATTGAAGATTCTGACGCGATAACCAATTTATCTTTCAGTGATTGCGGAACAAGGGCCCAGCCAATACGTAACCCCGATGTGATTGTCTTTGAAAATGATCCAAGATAGATAACATTTTCAGAATCTTCAGCGCGCATCGCATTGGGTGATGGGCGATCAAAACCAAGAAGTCCATAAGGGTTATCTTCAACAACAAAGATTCCTTCTTCGCGACAGATAGCGAGAATCTCGGTACGTCGCTCCGCAGGCAAGAGTACGCCTGTCGGATTCTGATAATTTGGGATGAGATAAAGAAATTTAATTGTGCGGCCTGCTGCGCGAGTAACCTTGATGGCATCGCGAAGTGATTGTGGAACCAATCCATCTAAATCCATCTCAACATGGACAACAGCTGCCTCATATTGGCGGAATGTTCCAAGTGCGCCGACATATGAAGGTGCTTCAACTAGTACAACATCACCTGTATCGATAAAGATACGAGAGATGAGATCGAGCGCTTGTTGTGAACCTGTCGTCACCACAATGTCATCTGGGTTAGCGCGAATACCTTCAAGTGCCATGACATCGCAGATCAATTCGCGAAGTTTGGGATGCCCTTGTCCGCTGCCGTATTGCAGAGCTTCAGCGCCATTAGTAAGAATCAATTCATTAACAACACTTGCCATCATATCCATCGGTAACGCTGAAAGATTTGGCATTCCACCAGCGAGAGAGACAATCTCAGGGCGTGAGGCAACTGCAAAAAGTGAACGAATTTCGCTCGGAAGCATTTCGGCAGCGCGAGCAGCAAAGCGTTCTTCAAGCTTCTGCGGAACACCTGTATGGAATCGAGTATTGATCTCAGACATAGGGAGAAGTCTCCCACATAGCCCGCAATGCTGGGGTAATTATTTAACGACGGATACCCGCGCTACGAAGATCTGAAATCCGCAAAGTACCTGTTTTGGCATCATCTTCTGCCGCTAAGTAAAGGCGTTGAATCGCAATAATGAATGCTTCAGCCAGAGCGTCTCGAAATTCCGGCGCCGCCAAACTTTTGGCATCATGTGAGTTACTTAAATAACCGCAATCGACTCGGACAGATGGAGCTCTTGTCAGACGGAGCGCATCCCATGTTTTTGCATGGGTTCTGCAATTAAGGAGATTTGTTCGGGCACAAATTTCACGTTGCACTAAAGAGGCAAAACGTTCGCCTACAACCGAGTGAACGCCATGAGCATCACTTCCGTAAAAGTAGGTTGCGACACCTTGCGCGCTGGGATTGCTATGAGTATCTGTATGGAGTGAAATAAATAAATCTGTGGCATTGGTATTTGTAAAGGCGATTCGCTCAGATTCACTTGGCACATTCTTAGCTCCACGGGTGAGAAAAACACTTGCTCCTAGTGCGAGTAAACGACCTTCAATACGGACGGCGATGTCATAAACGATTTCTGATTCGTCACCACTACTACCTGGATCTAAAACAATAACTTTATTTGCAAGAGCAGGACCCCGCGTACGTGCTGCAGCACTTTCACGTAACTGCGATGGCACGCCACCAGAGACGATTTTTGTTAAACGAATCAGAGCAATAATTGTTGCTGGGCCACAACGCCCATCAATTTTTGCACCCACCGATTTTTGGAAATCTTTTACAGCACCTTCAGTGCGCACTCCGTAGATTCCATCAACGCGGCCACAATCAAATCCCATCTCTGTCAGACGTGATTGAAGTGCTGCGACATCATCGCCATGCATAAAGGGAGATGATTGAAGGTAGAGAGAGCGATCTCCTAGCTTCCATCGAGCATCTTCAAGTGCGCGCTCGGTAGCAACATCTAAAGTGCCGGTGACATTTAATCCACGCTCTTGCTGAAAAGATCGAATCTCATCAGGAGATAGCTGTGAATGCATTATCAAGAACTCTTACGTTTAAATGAATGCTTCAAGCTCTTTAAGAAGAGCTGGCTTTGGCTTTGCACCAATAATTGTCTTAACGACTTCACCGTTGACATAGACATTGAGCATCGGAATTGATGTAACGCCGTATTTGATTGCAATCGCAGACTCTTCGTCGGTATTGAGTTTTACGATCTTGAGCTTGTCGCCATACTCATTAGAGATATCTTCAAGGATTGGCCCAATTGCACGGCATGGCCCACACCATTCAGCCCAGAAATCTACAAGGACGGGTGTGCTGCTCTTGAGAACTACCTCATCAAAATTAGCTGTGGTTACTTTACTTGTGGCCATGACTACTCCTATATATCTCTGGTTTTTCTCTGGGAAAACTCTACTTTACTAGTGCGAGAGGAATTTTTCAGCATCAAGAGCTGCTTGGCAGCCTGAGCCTGCAGCTGTAATCGCTTGTCGATAGGTGTGATCTACAAGATCTCCACAGGCGAATACTCCAGGAAAGTTGGTACGTGTAGAACGTCCATCTACCTTCACATAACCCTCATTATCAAGATCGATCTGACCAATAATTAATTCACTGCGCGGGATATGACCGATTGCGACAAAGAGACCTGTGAAATCGCGTTCAGATAGTTCGCCAGTGACAGTGTTTTTAAGTGCCAATCCAGAAACTTTCTCAGCTCCAAGAATATCTACAACTTCTGTATTCCAGAGCATTTCAATTTTTGGATTATTAAGTGCACGATCTGCCATAATTTTTGATGCACGCAATGAATCACGGCGATGAATCAAAACTACCTTGCTCGCAAACTTTGTTAAGAATGTTGCCTCTTCAACTGCAGAATCTCCACCACCAACAACGGCGATAGTTTGATCTCTAAAGAAGAAACCATCACATGTTGCACACCAGGAAACTCCACGACCAGATAGACGATCTTCGTTAACTAGGCCAATCTTTTTATAGGCAGAACCCATTGCAAGAATTACGGCACGAGCCTGGACAACATTTCCACTGCCATCTTTTACTGTCTTTATATCGCCCTTTAAATCCATTTCAACGACATCATCTGTAATGAGTTCTGTCCCAAAACGAGCAGCCTGCTTGCGCATATCTTCCATCAGAACTGGACCCATAACGCCATCTACAAAGCCTGGAAAGTTTTCAACTTCAGTTGTTGTCATCAGCGCACCGCCTGCCGTCACAGAACCCTCATATTGCACAGGGTTGAGTTGCGCGCGAGAAGCGTAGATAGCTGCTGTATATCCAGCAGGGCCAGAACCGACAATAACGAGATCACGAATCATGGATCCAGCCTACCTTTTCTTTTCTTCAACAACCCACGACCAAACTCAGCCAAAGTTGCGATCTCTGCCACTCTAAAAAGTTTTGCGAAGAGTAGATAGAAGGTGCCACTGAGAGCCAAAATGAGAGCAAGGCGTAGCGCACGCACGATTAGAGAGGAATCCGCACTCTCCCACTCAAAGAAATAGACCAGAGCAAATAGTGGGGCCATTGCAAGAATTGAGGCGATGAAGAGTTTGAAGTGGTGGCCGGCGAAAGTAGAGAAAGCAAGTTTGCCTGTATGTTTTTTGAGGAGCGAAAGCGTAGTAAATAACCCAACAATATAGCTTGCTGAAAACGCTAGGCCCAACCCAATAGTTACCTGTTGACTATTAAGAGTTTCGAGGAAGAGATACGAAAGAGCGACAGAGATAATATTAATAATGAGAATCGAAATCACTTGTGTACGAGTATCTTCAAATGCATTAAAGCCACGAATCAAAATTAAGTTAATTGAAAACGCCACTAGGCCAAGACTTAAAGCAGAGAGCACCTGACCGATATATCGAGAATCTTCTAGTGAGATTCCAAAGTAGAGCGCCTCAGTCATCATAGGACCGAAGAAGAAGAGGGCAACACCACTAGGAACAGTAATCACACCAACCATTTTAATTGCACGAATAAGTTGCTTACGTACCTCTTCAACATTCTTTTCTATAGCAAGCTTAGAAAGATGAGGAAGAAGTGCGGTCACGATTGAGATTGTGACAATCGAATACGGTAACAACATGATGTAGTAGGCGCTGGTAAATGGTGTAAATCCAACACCTGTTGTGACTCCCTCTTGGGCACTTCGCACAGCAGCACTTGTTGCCACGTTCACTGTTACTAAATATCCAAGTTGTGAAATAAGAACATAAACCAAAGTCCAGCCGGCGAGTGAGAAAGATTTTCCTAAACCGTGAAGCCCAAATTTAACTCGAAGATGTATCCCAGATTTTTTCACTACAGGGATCAAAATCAGTGCCTGGACCACAATTCCTAGCGTGGTTCCCCATCCCAGAAGTTGAATTTGGAAATCGGTAATCGTCCCGACAGCTATAGATTCCTGTAAAACTAGAACCCCAGCGAAGATTGCGATCACCACGAGGTTATTGGCAATTGGTGCCCACATCAGCGGTGCAAAAGATCCTCGAGAGTTGGCGACTTGACCGAGCATTGTGAAGAGCCCAAGAAAGAAAATTTGCGGCAAGCAATAACGAGTAAATGCGATAGCAATTTGATTCTGAGCCTCAAAACCTTCTGTAGAAAATTCTGGGGCATAAAGGCGAACAAGTGCAGGAGCAAAAATTACTCCCACAACTACCAACAGCAACAAAATCCCTGAAATGGTTGTTACCAGTCGAGAGGCGAAACCATCTCCACCATCTTCATCCTGGAACGATCGAACAAGTTGTGGAACGAAGATTGCAGTGAGCGCTCCGCCAACAAGTAAGTTGTAGAGAATATTCGGCATTGTATTTGCGACGTTATAAGTATCTGCAAGAAGAGCGGTACCCAGTACAGCAACAACTAAAATTGCACGGAAGAAGCCGGTGATGCGAGAGAGAATTGTTCCGATCGCCATAATTCCAGAGGCGCGGAAGAGTTCATTATTCTTCATGTACGCCCCTTTCTGATGCGACGATATGTCTGTGCACCTGCACCGATAAAGAGTAGAACTGCAGCCGCTGTTGTAAACCACGCCACTCGTGAATCAATCAGAGTCATACTCAGCGCTAGTCTAGAAGAAGGGCCAAGCCACTTTCCATCAGAGTTGGTAAGCACTGCACTTACTTGGGTGGCGCCTGAAGTAATGACTGTATAAGGAAGTGCCATCTGGGTTCGAGATTGTGGCTCAAGTGTTATGTCTCGTATGTCATCGACAATCACACGAATATTTGATGCGCGGAAAATCAGATTGATCTTCACCGGTGTAGTGAAACCATTAACCAGTGTTAAAGGAACATTTCCAGATTCTGAAGTAAGTGCGTACTTTCCTGGATTAACACGTAACTTGTTCTGTTGCTGGACAACCCCATCAATTGCACTCTGCGCAAAAACTTCTGCTGATGGACCGCTAATGGATGGCGAGAGCAAAATTGCTAATCGTGCGCGGAATAGTTCTAACTCTGGGGCGCTTACAACGGTTGAAAGCTTTGAAATAGCTTGGCGATTGGTTGTGTAATTTTTTCGATCAGGCCCGCTTAACTTAGAGGTAGAAGTTTTAAATAGCGTTTTATCTGAAGTAATCGCTCTACCTAAGTGGAAAGCAACGCGATCTGCCCCATATTTTTGATAGAAAATGAGCTCACTAGGGGCAAGGCGCTTGGCTAAGCGTAGATCCGGGTTTCCATATGCAATCGGAGTAATGATGGCACCGGCTGCAGCAATACGAAGTTGGGCAAGCCATGCTGTTGCCGCCTCTACTCCAACACCATCTTCTTTATTAGCAAGTTCGTATCCATCTGCCATATCTGCAACTTCATCAAGGAGGGCAGCATCGATAAACCATCGAGTTTTGACAACTGTCGGTGTGTAGACAAGTGAACCTAGCCGACCCTCGGGTGAGAGCAGGGTTGCAAGTTCATCATCGATAAATCTTCCATCAAGTAGTTGATGTGGTCTCTCAACAAGTTCAACGCTGCGAATAACGGCACTGGCGCTCTGTGGAAGATAAATTCCGATAGAGAGAAGCAGAAGCATGACTATTGAAAACTTCTTCACTGCGCCGCCTCCGATGCTTTGGTGCGGGCGATTAATTTTTTCTCATCTGGATATGCGAGAAGACCGATGATTTCAGAGAGTGGGAACCAACCCACCTCATCAACTTCAGATTCTTGAGCTGCTAAAAGCCCACCCACTTCCTTAAATTGGAAGTGATGAACAGTTTTATGAATTCGTTTCCCACCAGCCATAAACCAGAAATCAATAACACCCAAAGAACGTTCGATCTCAGATGTAATCCCAGTCTCTTCAGCTACTTCTCGAATAGCAGCCTGCTCAGGAGTTTCACCTTCTTCAATATGTCCTTTAGGAAGTGACCACAGTATGCGAGTGCCACTTATATCTTTATGGTCGCGTCGACCAATGAGTAAACCCTTGGTCTTTGTTGAATCAATAACAAGTCCACCAGCACTGACTTCATCTACTCGTTTTGCATATGGTTTAGGGTTTGGTTTTGGTTGTTGCTTTGGTTGTTGCTTTGGTTGTTGCTTTGGTTGTTGCTTTGGTTGTTGCTTTGGTTGTGGCTTGACTTTTATTGCAGCGGTAGTGCTGCCTTCCTCGCCAGAGGTGTGATTCTGTGGGGCGCGATGTGCAGGACGCTTACGTCTACGCTTCTTTTTAATGCCTTCGCTGCCCGCACCAGGTGCCGGGTTCATGCCATAAGGGTAACGCTCGGGACTAGCCTTAGCCATTATGTCTTCACCTCTAGGCCCTCCAAAGCCACCGAATCCAGCGGCCTCACAGGCGGGGTTGAGTGCTGCCGGTGAGATGGCGATTGCATCTCTGGTTGAGCGCGCCCCGCTAGCAAGTTCACTTGCTGCTGCCTTTAAAGAGAAGGGATTTACTCTCGCTCTCGTTGGTGGACCAGTGCGCGATGCGCTTTTAGGAAGACTTGGTAACGATCTCGATTTCACAACGAGTGCGCCACCACTTGAGACAAAAAAAATTCTGCAGAAGTGGGCAGAAAGTGTCTGGGATACCGGAATTGAATTTGGAACAGTTGCTGGTCAACGTGGAGAAACAACTGTTGAAGTAACTACATACCGCAGCGAAAGTTATAGCAGTGAATCACGGAAACCTGATGTTATCTATGGAACTTCCATCGAAGGCGATCTTTCACGTCGCGATTTCACAGTGAACTCAATGGCGCTAGAGCTCACAGGTGAAAAACCTGTATTTATGGATCCATTTGGTGGTCTCGCTGACTTAGCAAAGAAAGTATTACGCACACCAGGGAAACCAGAGGATTCATTTAGCGATGACCCACTTCGCATGTTGCGTGCAGCGCGCTTTGCAAGCCAACTAAATTTTGAGATTGCACCCGAAGTTATTGTCGCGATGAAAGATATGGCAGAGCGGTTAGAGATTATCTCCGCCGAACGCATCCGTGATGAAATTACAAAACTTTTAATGTCTTCACAACCACGCACTGGTATTACGATTTTGGTTGAAACAGGCCTTGCTGATTTCACCATTCCGGAGATTCCAAAGTTACAACTTGAGGTGGATGAACATCACCACCACAAGGATGTCTATGAGCATTCAATTACAGTGCTTGAGCAAGCAATTGCATATGAAGAACGCTTAGGCGGCCCCAACCTTGTGATTCGCCTCGCTGCGTTATTGCATGACATCGGAAAACCAAAGACCCGCGCTCTCCTTGAAGGTGGCGGAGTCTCTTTCCATCACCACGAAGTAGTTGGTGCACGCCTTGCAAAAAGTAGGTTGAGAGCCCTGCGATTTAGCAATGAAATTATTGAAGAGGTAGAAACGCTGATTGCTCTCCATCTACGTTTTCATGGATACGGCGACGGAGAATGGACTGATTCTGCTGTGCGCAGATACGTACGCGATGCCGGTGAATTACTCACACATCTGCACGTACTTACTCGCGCGGATTGCACAACACGAAATGCACGTAAGGCCGCTCGATTAGCTGCAACATATGACAGCCTTGAAGCACGTATCGAAGTACTGATGGAACAGGAAGAGCTATCAAAGATTCGTCCAGATCTTGATGGCGCAGAGGTCATGCAACTACTTGGAATAAAGCCTGGAGCAGATGTCGGTCGTGCACTTGATTTCCTACTTGAACTTCGTCTGGATCAAGGACCACTTGGTAAAGAGAAAGCGACCGAGCTCTTAATGCAGTGGTGGGTTACTCGGAACGGATAAAGAACTTTGATGGTCGAAGGATGATCAGCGATGTTGCGAGATAACCGATTCCAATAACGGTAGGAAGTGTCCAGGTATCACCATTTGTCGGAAGCAAGAAGGCAGCGAGTAATCCTCCAAATACGATGGCAAAGTTAACGACAACGTCGTAGACAGCAAATACACGCCCACGGAAGATGTCATCGATCTTTGATTGCACGAGCGCATCATTTGTCACTTTCACGCTCTGCCCACATAAAGCTGTGAAAAATGCAGTAAGTGCAAGTGTTAGTGGTGTTCTAGCGATAGCGAGAGCTATAACGCTGAACGATCCTGCAGCCATCGCCAATCGAATCCAGCGATGTCTTCCAACTTTACGAACCCCATAAGGGGCGAGAATTGCGCCAGCAACAAAGCCCACGGCAGCAGTAACGATCATAAAAGTAACACCAGCTAACCCAGCTTCGGTATCTAGCGGATCGTTAAATTTGTTTCGTTCGAGTACTAAAGTCATGAGTGTCAGCGCGGTGAGTCCACCTCTTTGAATTGCGATCGCTGCGATACCACGAGCTGCATCAACGTGGTCTTCTAAGAATTTAATTCCTTCTCGCATCTCCTTTAAGCCTTGGGTGAAAGATGCCTTAACAATTTCGTGTGGAAGTGGACCAATTTCATCGCGGCGTAGCAATGATGCAAAGAGCGCTGCTCCCAAATACCCGCAGACAGCTATAGAGATAATGATTGCATCTGCATTATCTGCCGAAGTCATAGAATCCAGAACTTTGCGAACACCCAGTCCGATTCCACCACCGAGTACAACCCATACAGATCCACCGGTGACGGCGAGCGCATTTGCGGAGATCAGATGATGACGAGAAATAACAAGAGGTAGACCGGCTGATAAACCGGCGAGAATTAATCTATTTACACCGAAAGCAATCAGTACAAAGATTGTTATCTCAATACCTGTTCGCCCTTGAAAAATCAAGAGAGCGATAATTGCTAATGTAATTGCGCGAATCATATTTGCAAAGAAGAGTGCACGTTGGCGTGAGAAGCGGTCGAGGATTGTTCCGACAAATGGTCCGACGATGGAATATGGAACCAATACAAGGGCAAAAGCGAGAGCAGCGCTCATTGCATCTGCCTGGCGCTCTGGTGAGAAAAGGATGAATGAGGCGAGCGCACTCTGGAAAATTCCATCGGTGAGCTGGCCCGTCCAACGAATACGCAGGAGCCGTATAAGTTTTCGATCGAAGAGAATCTCTTTAACGCTCACTGATTAACCTCCACTGGGTAAGCGTAGTAACTCAGAAGCGATTATTCTTCGCATGTGGCTACAACACTTACCTTGCGCTCACTGCGCGCCTATATCGACTACACCCTCGATAAGCGCGCAACTCTCATGGGCCTATTCCGTGGTGTGGTTGATGCGTGTGATGCAGATCCATATTTGATGCGTGCCGCGAAATACCATGGCGAGAAAGTGGATAGAAAGTGTCCGGTATGTAAAAAGATAGAGCTCGTTGAACTTCGCTACACATTTGGCGATCAACTCGGGCAATTCTCAGGTCGAATTAAATCCCCTGAAGAGTTAGCGTCTATGGAGCACGAGTTCGGTGAATTCTCTGTCTATGTAGTTGAGGTCTGCCGTGGATGTTCATGGAATCACCTCTGTTCTACCTTTATTTTGGGCGATGGCATCACCCGTAAACCGCCGCGGAAAGTTCGG
>CANLFL010000006.1 GCA_947489825.1 Candidatus Nanopelagicaceae bacterium | reverse complement strand
GTCGGAACCGATACAGATCCCGGTACTGCTGCAGGAAAGTGTGAACTGGTCTGCTTTACCGATAACCACGGTGGCTCATTTGGTGAACTTTCCGAACGTCAGGTTCGTACGTTGATGGAAGCATGGAGAGATCGTGTGCGTGAACTTTCAACCCACACATATATTCGCCATATTGCGCCATTTGAAAATCGTGGCGAAGAAGTTGGCGTTACTTTATTCCACCCACACGGACAGATTTATGCCTATTCCTATCTACCGCCGCGCGTCATCAAGATGCTAGATGTTGCACACGCTCATTTTGACACTACAGGTCGAGTTCTCTTTGATGATGTTCTTGCTCGTGAACTGCAGGATGAAGAACGCATCATCGCTCGTAACCAACATTGGGTGGCATTTGTTCCATATGCTGCGCGCTATCCATTTGAAATTCATGTAGCTCCTCTTTCACCTGTTCCTGATTTGGCCTTACTCTCAGCTGAGCAAGCCGATGCCTTCCCAGCAATTTCCATTGAAGTTATGCGCAGATTAGATGGCGTCTTTGGAATTGCAATGGCCTACATCGCTACCTGGCATCAGGCACCAGTTCGCGAAGGACGAGACCTCTTGCGTCTTCATTGGCAGATTACAAGTGTGCGTCGTGCTCCAGGAAAATTAAAGTACTTGGCTGGCAGTGAATCGGCAATGGGTGCATTTATTATGGATCTCAAGCCAGAGCAATCAGCTGGTCAATTGCGTGATGTAGTTCTTTAAATGTCAGATTGGTTAGCCTCTGATGTTATTGCATCAGCTCCTGGTCGAGTAAATCTCATCGGCGAACATATCGATTACAGCCAAGGATTTGTTCTTCCCTTTGCAATCACTTATCGCACCACAGCTCACATTCGGAGGCGCGAAGATCATGTCATACGCATTCGTTCACAACAGCAGATAGATGAAGAGATCTCCTCATCAATTGCTGATCTAGCGCCAGGATCTAAAGGTGGGTGGGAACGTTATGTATTAGGCGTCATCTGGGCTTTAGGAATTCAGGATGGCGTTGATGTCGAAATCGATGGCGATGTTCCACTGGGTGCAGGGCTATCTTCTTCTGCAGCACTTGAGTGCGCAGTTGCGATTGGACTTAATGAACTATTCTCGCTTGGTCTTGATACAAAACAATTAGCGCTGCTCGCGCAAAAAGCTGAGAATGAATATGTTGGAGTTCCGTGCGGAATCATGGATCAATCAGTCTCATTAATGGCAGAGGCCGGTTCGGCCCTTCTACTCGACTGTCGTGATCTTTCAACCACTCTTGTTCCATTTGACCTGGGCGCATCGGGTCTTGAGCTACTCATCATCGATACCCAAGCACATCACGCACTCGTTGATGGCGAATACGCCAAACGCCGGCAAGCGTGCGAAAGCGCCAGCGCAAAACTTCATATCTCTTCACTTCGGGATATAGATATCTCAGCTTTGGTAACCAGCAAGCAGTTACTTAGCGATGAAGAGTTTATGCGCGCTCATCACGCAGTCTCGGAGATGGCAAGAACGCTGGAAGCTGTTGCTGTCTTAAAGCGAAAAGACTTTGTCGCACTCGGTGCGCTCATTACTCAATCACACGTATCCCTTCGTGATCAGTACGAAGTCTCCTGCCCTGAACTCAATTGCGCTGTCGATACGGCGCTGGCCCATGGGGCACTCGGTGCGCGAATGATTGGAGGAGGATTTGGCGGAAGTGCAATTGCACTTGCAGAACAAGGTCAGATTGAAGAGATCAAGAGTGCGATTGCAGACGCTTTTGAATCGGCAGAATATGTAGAGCCAAGATTCTTCACCTCGCTTCCCTCAGAGGGTGCGAAGGTAATTAAGCGACTGGATCGATAGAAATAACTGTAACGCCACCAATTGATGAGAGAACATCAACTAGATCAGTGGGATCAGTTCCAGGCACTGCAACGAGAATATCGTCATAGCCAATTCCATCACTTGATTCCAGAACATTGAGGCTGCGAATATCGCAGCCCGCTGCACCTATTGCAGATGCAATTGTTCCCAGTGAGCCAGGACGATCTGGCAAGGAAATTTTGAGTTGATAGAGCGCCATAGCTGCATTCTACAGGGATGGAGCAGTGCCGAGTGTGACCTTAAATGATTTACTGCCACCACCACTTGGAAGATCTACAACCACCGTGATGGTTGCTCCCGGAGCATAAGAGCGAATCTTGACGATCGCTGCAACCTCATCAGGAATTTTGAGGCCATCGATAGATCGGATCACTGAGCCTGCTGGAATTCCAGCCTTCTCTGCACCTTCTCCAGGACTTAAGCGAAGAATGCGTGCACCGATTCCTGTAAATTCGGTATCAAAGAAGACGCCAAGAACTGGACGTGTTGATTTTCCAGTTGCGATAATCTCTTCAAAGACTCGCTTTGCTTCGTTGATTGGAATTGAAAATCCAAGACCAATTGATCCGCTTGTGCCACCCGAAGAGAGTGTTGCGATTGCTGAGTTCACACCAATGATGCGCCCTTGTGCATCAACGAGTGCACCGCCAGAATTTCCAGGGTTGATTGCTGCATCGGTCTGAATCGCATTTACATATGATTCGCTGCCAACATCACCTGTAGTCACTGGGCGATTGAGCGCAGAGATGATGCCACTAGTGACAGTGCTTGCAAGTCCAAGGGGTGAACCAATTGCAAGAACAGGATCTCCCACACTTACCTTAGATGAATCTCCCACTGCAATTGTCGGAAGATTTCCAGTTTTGATTGAGAGAACCGCTAGGTCATACATAGGATCTCGTCCCACGATTGTTGCAGCTACCTGATCTCCATTAGTAAATTCCACTTTTATGGTTCCGGCGGTGACTGCAGATTCGATGACGTGGTTATTGGTAATAATGTAACTAGTATTTGCAGTGCTCTTATAGATAGATCCTGAGCCAGTACCGCTTCCCGCAGTCGAAGTCACCGAAATTGAAACCACAGTTGGAGTAACCAGCGCCGAAATCGCTTTTGCGTTCATGCCACTACTACCGATTTCAACGAGAGTGCGATTAGTTGAACAAGTCCCGGTTGAGGAAAGGAAGAGAGCTCCCGTGCGCTTATCGGCACAAGCAGTAATGACCGATGTTGGGGATGTTGTTGCCGCAGTTGCGACACCGCCAGCAATGATCGCACCTGCTAGAAATGCGCTGATGACATTGGCTGGACTCTTAAATTTCATCTTTTTCATACTCACTATCCTGTATATCAATCCTGAGATTTCTCTGTGACTTTGCTGAGCGACCCTCGCGGGTCTTGCTCCCTCACTTGGATTCGAACCAAGAACCTGCCGATTAACAGTCGGCTGCTCTGCCGTTGAGCTATGAGGGAATAGTGCAGAGCGCAGACTCTACCGCACCTATGCGGATGGGGAAAAATCGAAGGATTTAAAGCGAGCCTATAGCCAAATCGTGAAGTCCTCGTCGGGTGGCTTCTAGGGCCACAAGGGAGGCAAAGGCGACGTTGTACTCATCAGGATTTTCCACTGGGTTAAGGCGCTGCAGATTTGATTTCAGGTCTGCAATCGCGCGACTAATTCCGACTTCACGCAATCGCGCAACAATTGATTCGATGTATCGCGCCGAGACTTCACCATCAGATCGAATTGGCTCAACCGTTAGCTCGGTAAAAATAGTTTTCATTCGCTCATCTGAAATTTCATCAATTTGAATTGTTGATGATGCATGCGCATCAATCACGCGCTTCATCTCTACATAGGCAGGATGTGTGAAGGCAGCTTCTTCAATCTCTGACCATGTCGTCACCAAATCTGGCATTTGTAGGCGTGCTTTTAATACTTCGCGCTCGAGTAGTAGGCGTGGCTCTTTTGGATGTGGGCGCCATGATTGATCGACCTGATCACCATCTGAAGCTGCTACAGGTACAGATCGACGCGCACCTTGCGAAACAGCAGAAGTCACAATCTCAACTTCAATGCCAAGCCATCCAGCAAGCAGGCGTGAGTATTCAGGGCGTAGAGATTTGTCGCGAATCTGTGCAACAAGAGGCGCGGTTGCATTGAGCGCATTTACTCGACCTTCGGCGGTCGTTAAGTTATGCAGTTTAAGTTCGGTGCGGATCGCGAATTCAAAGAGTGGGACACGCTTTGCAATCAGATCGCGAAGTGCAAGATCTCCCTTGATTTGACGTAGTTCGCAAGGATCTAAGCCATCTGGTTCAACAGCAACGAAAGTCTGTGTGACAAATTTCTGATCTTCGCTGAATGCGCGCATGGCAGCTTTCTGGCCTGCTGCGTCACCGTCGAAAGTAAAGATCACTTCACCACGGAAAGCATCGTCATCCATAAGTAAGCGACGAATAATTCGAATGTGCTCCGCACCGAAAGCGGTGCCACACGTTGCAACCGCTGTGGTGATTCCAGCTAAATGTGCTGCCATCACATCTGTATAACCTTCAACAATGACTACCTGGCGCTTCTTTGCAATCTCTTTCTTGGCCATATCTAGCCCATAGAGAACCTGGCTCTTCTTATAAATTGGCGTCTCAGATGTGTTGAGATATTTAGGGCCTTGATCCTCTTCATCGCTAGCTAATTTGCGAGCACCAAAGCCCACAACATCACCTGAAATATCACGGATCGGCCAGGTTAAACGGTTTCTAAATTTATCGATCGGCCCGCGCTCACCCATCTTGGAAAGTCCAGCGAGTTCAAGTTCTTCAATGGTGTATCCGGCAGCTCGCAGATGTTTAGTAAGTACATCCCATGAATCTGGTGCATAGCCAACTCCAAACGTCTGACATGCGTTCTTATCAAATCCACGCTTAGTCAGTAGATCTCGACCGTGAGCAGCATCTGGCGACGTGTTGAGTTGTTCTTGAAAGAATGTCGCCGCGAGTAAATTTGCTGCAACTAAACGCGAGCGATTAACAGTTGGGCCAGAAGGTCCGCTGCCACTCTCTTCATATCGCAACGTGTATCCAATGCGATCTGCCAGACGTTCGATTGTTTCGGTGAAGGTGAGGTGATCAATTTTCATTAAGAAAGCAATGACATCTCCACCAGTCTGACAACCAAAACAGTGGAAGTAACCCTTGCTCGGAGTAACGTGAAATGAGGGAGACTTCTCATCATGGAAAGGGCAGAGACCTTTCTTCTGTCCGCCTCCAGCAGATTTCAGTTGTACGTATTCTCCTACGACATCATCGATAGGTGCGTGGTCGCGGATGTGTTGAACATCCTCATCCTTTATGCGACCGGCCATATCCCCACTCTATCTAATTACCACGCCATTTAACGGCGTAGGTGAGCGTGTAGGGCATATGCCCCAGGATCTGTCAGGCAAGAGATTTGATCAATCACAACGCGCATCCGTGTAATTTCATTATCGGCCAGAGCCCAATCATCGAGAAATATTGGATCAAGGGCAGCTGGCGCTTTAGCAAAGAGCATCTCAACAAGTTCTGCAATCAGCTTTTGTTGTCCGATGTAGCGCTCTTGTGATGCATCGGCGCTGATGAGGTAGTGGCCAGCAATAGCTTTGAGGAAATCTACTTCAACCCGTTGTTCGCGTGGAATCTCTAAATTTGCTTGATATCTCATCAGTGATCCAGCGCCATGAACTTCACGAGTGCGCATCTCTGCAGCTAATACAAAGCGACCGATAAGTTGTGAAGTCGAATCCTTAAGGCGAGCCAATGAACGATGTGATCGATCGTATGTGCGGGGCCAACATGAAAGTGACTCAAGGCGCGTAAGGGCTGCTGCAACCTCATCTTTTGTGGCATCACTCTTATAGCTAGTAATCATTTCAGCATACAAAGTATCGAAGTCTCTTTCAAAATCTGAAACTTGTACTGAACCAACGAAGATCGCATCCTCAAGATCATGTACAGAGTAAGCGCTATCATCAGACCAATCCATAATTTGGGCTTCAATACATTGACGACCAACAGGAGCGCCGCTGCGAACCCAATTAAAGATCTCAACATCGTCATCATAAACGCCAAACTTGAGAGGATTAACACTGCGCGGCCATGGATATTTTGTTGCTGCATCAAGGCTTGCACGCGTCAGATTGAGTCCAACAGATTTTCCATTCGTATCAACCGTCTTTGCTTCGATGCGAGTGAGTAATCTAAAGCTCTGCGCGTTTCCTTCAAAGCCACCAAACTCTTGCGCAATATCGGCAAGTGCTTCTTCACCGTTGTGACCAAATGGTGGGTGGCCTAAATCGTGCGAAAGACATGCAGTCTCAAGTAGATCTGGATCTGCTCCGAGTGATTCACCGAGCTCGCGCCCAATCTGTGCGCACTCCATCGAGTGTGACAAGCGCGTGCGTTGAAAATCGTTCTCCCAAGGAACGGCAACTTGTGTCTTGGCAGCTAATCTGCGAAGGGCCGCTGAATGAATCACGCGCGCACGATCGCGCATAAATTCTGTTCGCCCAGCGCGCTTGGCGGGTTCGAAGAAGAACCGCTCCTGATCACTATCGCTGTATCGCATGGAGCTAGCCTAAGTGATCGCTGAGATGAATTCCTCTGCGTCCCAACGTGATGTAAGCCAGATAAGCCCCAGCTTCACGGATTAAGTAACGGTTGGTCGATCCTGAGAGAGAGTTGGGACCGTCAGGAACCGGCGCGCAGAATGGATCCGCTTCAAGATCACGCGCCATCGTAATTGAACGTTGGCAGTGAAAGGGATCGGTTGCAATGACGACAGATGTAAGTTTTCGCTCGCTCATCTCTTTTACGTAAACCTTTGTCTGCGTCAAAGTATCGCGACCTTCAGGGAGCGCGATCACAGCACTACGTGGAACTCCGTTGTTGATCAGCCAGCGGCGACCAGAGTCAGCTTCGGTAGTGCGATCACCGGGTGCTCCTGCGCCCACAGTCATTACAAGGGGAGCTACACCTGCACGAAAGAGTCGTACCGCTTCTTCAAGGCGCGCCTGCAGTACCGGGCCAGGAGTGCCATCGAGTTGAGCTGCACCTGGAATCACGATGACATCGGCAGTTGTGCGAAGTGAAGGATTATTCGCTGAGTTCCACGTAACAAAAAGTGCGTAGGCAGGAATTGCCACAATGACAGCAATTAAAAGTGCAATGGCTCGAAATATAAACTTAATCATTACCCACCCGAGAACATATCTTCTGCCTCGAGATGAATCATCTCATCTGGATCATTGAGCCATCCATCAGGAAGAGTCGGTGGTCGTCCATGGCTAGTACGTCCACGAGGTTTCTCTGCAACTTCAAGTGGATACGGTTGATCATCAAGTTGATCGAGCAAGGTGCGAAATTCTGCAAGGGAAGCGATCATTCCGAATTGTCTACGTAATTCACTATGAACGCTGAAGCCTTTGAGGTACCAAGCCATATGTTTACGCAAGTCGCGACAACCCCGGTCTTCAGATTCAAAGTAATCAACAATTAATTCACCATGTCGGAACATCACTTCACGAACCTCGTATAAAGATGGCAAAACACGTTCGTCATTTCCTGACATCGATTTCGTTAAATCTGTAAATAACCACGGACGCCCTAAACAACCACGCCCAACTACAACGCCGGCACAACCAGTCTGCTCCATCATCGCAACGCCGTCACTGCCTGACCAAATATCGCCATTACCAAGTGCTGGAACCCCAGTTGGCTTGAGATGCTCAACGAGAGATGAGATGGCAGACCAATCTGCCTTCCCCTCATACATTTGCGCAGCAGTGCGCGCATGAAGTGCCACCCAGGCAACGCCGAGCTCTGCGGCAGATTTTGCTGCATCCAAATATGTAATGTGATCGCTATCGATACCAATTCTCATCTTGACTGTCACCGGAATTCCAAATGGCTTTGCAGCATTTACCGCAGCTTCCACAATTGATGCAAAGAGTCTGCGCTTGTAGGGAAGTGCTGCTCCCCCGCCTTTGCGTGTGACCTTTGGTACAGGACATCCAAAATTCATATCGATGTGATCAGCTAAATTTTCGCGACCGATCATTTTTACTGCTTCGCTCATATGATGTGGATCAACGCTGTAGAGCTGAATTGAACGTGGCCATTCTCCAGGGCCGGGCTCGATCATACGCAAAGTTTCTGGAATACGTTCAAGTAATGCGCGAGCAGTCACCATCTCTGAGACAAAGAGTCCAGCGCCTTGTTCACGACATAACATGCGAAAAGGTGCATTGGTTATTCCAGCCATAGGGGCTAGAACTACCGGTGAATCAAGCTGATACGTACCGCTTGATAAAGGAAGTGTTAGCAACCCAGTAGTCGTGGCGCTAACCATGCCTGCACCTGATCAAGTGAGATGCGCTCTTGTGCCATAGTGTCACGATCGCGAATCGTCACCGCATTATCTTCGAGTGTTTCAAAGTCAATAGTGATGCAGTACGGAGTGCCGATTTCATCTTGGCGGCGATAGCGGCGACCAATTGCTCCAGCATCATCAAAATCGATATTCCAATTCTTGCGAAGTTGGTCTGCCAGATCACGCGCCTTAGGAGAAAGATCAGCGTTGCGTGACAATGGAAGAACTGCAACCTTGACTGGTGCTAGACGGTAATCGAGCTTAAGAACAACTCGCTTCTCCATCTCGCCCTTAGCGTTCGGTGCTTCGTCCTCTGTGTAGGCATCCATCAAGAATGTCAGTGCGCAACGATCAACACCTGCTGCAGGTTCGATAACAAATGGTGTCCAGCGCTCATTCTTCTCTTGATCAAAGTATGAGAGATCTTTTCCTGAAGCTGCAGAGTGTGCCTTGAGATCGAAGTCTGTGCGGTTAGCAATACCTTCTAGTTCGCCCCACTCGGTACCGGTAAATTCAAACTTGTATTCGATATCTGCGGTGCGCTTTGAATAATGTGAGAGCTTCTCTTTTGGATGATCGTAAACACGAAGGCGATCTGGATTAATGCCGAGATCTTTATACCAAGCAAGGCGTGTATCAATCCAATACTGATGCCAATCTTCGTCAGTTCCAGGAACTACAAAGAATTCCATCTCCATCTGCTCGAATTCACGTGTACGGAAGATGAAATTTCCAGGTGTAATCTCATTACGGAATGACTTTCCAATCTGGCCAATACCAAATGGTGGCTTCTTACGCGATGTCGTCATTACCTGATCAAAGTTAATAAAAATTCCCTGTGCTGTCTCTGGGCGAAGGTACGCCAAACCTGATTCATCTTCGACTGGTCCAAGGAAAGTTTTAAGTAGACCTGAGAATTGCTTAGGTGTTGTGAACTGACCTTTATTTCCACAAGCAGGACAGTTCATCTCTGTAAGAGATTCAAGCTTCTTCTTATGCTTTGCCTCGTATGCTTCTTCAAGATGATCTGCGCGGTAACGCTTGTGACATGCCGTGCACTCTGTCAGCGGATCGCTAAATGTTGCAACGTGGCCTGATGCTTCCCAGACTTCGCGTGCCAAGATCACACATGAATCAAGACCAACAACATCTTCGCGTCCCATAACCATGGACTTCCACCATTGACGCTTCACGTTATTTTTTAGTTCGACTCCGAGTGGGCCGTAATCCCATGAGGCGCGTAATCCGCCATAAATTTCAGAGGATGGATAAACAAATCCACGACGCTTTGCAAGTGAAACGATATTTTCTAAACGATCTACGGCCATGTTAATTTTCCATCCGGCGAATCTAAGAGCCGGTAAGTGGATCTAGACCGGCTGGCTGTCGGCGAAGAGCAACGGTCGTTGCTCAGCATGTACAAGTTTACCTTCTACTTATTATTCGTATGCCCCTGCTTCATCGATTGCACGAGCGAGCACAGGTATCGCTTCGAGCTTTGCACGCGTTGAACTAAGTGCTCGACGATACGAGCCGACGTTCTCCCAGCGTGTAGTGAGCACCCATAGGGTTGGTTCATCAAGATTTTGGCCTACTTCACCACCCACAAAGCCGGCTGCTTCAGCCAATACTGCTCGAACGCCCTCGAGCTCGGCACGAAAATTACTGGCTGAGCTCAAGGGGATCTCAAATCTGGCGACTGCAATCATGAGGCAAGGCTAGCCCCTTGCGTATGGGAATGAAAATCATTTTCATTTGTGGTACGGTCCAACTATGAATATCGCAATCGCCCTTGCCGCACTTACTGCCGTAGCAACCACACTTGGTGGATATCTGGCAATTAGAGTCAAAGATCGCCTCCATTTAGTCCTTGGTCTCTCAGCTGGGCTGCTTCTTGGTCTCGTCGCATTTGATCTCTTGCCTGAAATATTTGAGATGAACACTGATTCACTCAGCGGAGTCCCTGTGGTTTCTGTGGCACTAGTGACGGGATTTTTGCTACTGCACTTTGCTGAAAAAATATTTGGCTCACATGAGCCAGCACATTCAGATTACGGCCACGATCACGAGCACAGCATTAATCTGGCCGGAACTCTGGGCGCTCTAGCGATGGCAGGACATGTTTTTATCGACGGGTTGGCACTCGGTCTTGCTTTCCAGGTAAGTAACTCACTTGGTTATGCAGTCTTTATCGCAATCTTGGCACATGCATTTAGCGATGGTCTGAATACTGTTTCACTCCTTGTAAAGAGCGGGCACTGGACTAAGACTTCATTTATGTTACTCGGTGCTGATGCGCTGATGCGCATAAGCGGAGCCGCCCTTGCGACCTACATTGTTTTCTCTGAGGCATCAATGGCAATCTATCTTGCCGCCTTCTCTGGCTTTGTTATCTACCTTGCGACTTCTCACATCTTGCCCGAAGCTCATAGCCGTCATCCATCAAAATTAACGATGTTGGCAACTGTGTGTGGAGTAATTGCTATGTGGTTGATCGTTGGAAATATTGGACACTAACCATGTCTCGCTCTAATCCACGAGTGCTCAGCACTCTCGAACGTGCTGGCGGATTTGCTAGTGCGCAAGAGATTTATCGCCTCATGCAACGCGAGGGCGAGAGCATCGGACTCACGACTGTCTATCGCTCACTCCAGTCTTTAGTGGGCGACAAGATCGTCGATGTACTGCGACGTGATGATGGTGAAGCTATCTATCGCCTCTGTGGAGATGCCCATCATCATCACCTCGTCTGCAAAAGCTGTGGAGATACCGTTGAAATTGAGGGCGGAGCAATTGAAAAGTGGGCCAAAGTTGTCGCTGAAGAACATGGCTTTCGCGAGGTGGGACATACAGCAGAGATCTTTGGACTCTGCAGCAAGTGCTAATTTTTAAGCTTTTCCAAACCTTCTATCGCGATCTGAATATTCTTGGATCGCTCTCCATAAAGTCTTTCGCGTCACATCCGGCCACAAGACATCCATAAAGACAAACTCGGCATAGACAGATTGCCACGGCAAGAAGTTGCTGGTGCGCTGCTCCCCCGATGAGCGCAAGAACAAGTCCACATCGCTCATCTTTGGATCATAGAGATATGAAGCAAGAGTCTTCTCAGTAATCGAATCAGTTTTGACCTTGCCACGTTTTACATCGCGCGCAAGCTCTGTAGCGGCATCAACGATCTCAGATCGCCCGCCATAGTTCACGCACATGTTTAAGGTCAACACTTTATTTTTCTTGGTTAGATCCTGCGCCTCTTCCAACTCTTTGATTACAGAAGTCCAGAGACGCTTAGGGCGACCGATCCATTGAATCTTTACACCCATCTCATTCATCTGATCGCGACGGCGGCGCAAGACATCGCGATTAAAGTTCATAAGGAAACGCACCTCTTCAGGTGAGCGCTTCCAATTTTCGGTAGAGAAGGCGTAGGCACTTAACTCTTTAACACCAAATTCGATTGCACCCTCAACAACATCAAAGAGTGCTTTCTCGCCAGCTTCATGTCCTGCAGTGCGAGGTAATCCGCGATCTTTAGCCCAACGACCGTTGCCATCCATCACCACTGCAACGTGGTGTGGAATCTCAATCGCAGCTTTCTTACTCATGCACGCTCCACCATCGGCAGACTTCGTAGTCCGCGTTCAAGGTGCCATTGTAGGTAGGCGGCAACTAAGCCACTAGCCTCTCGTCGAAAACGAAGCTCACTATTTTGGGCACGATCCCAATTTCCGCTGATGAGATCACCCATGAGTTCTAAAGTTTCTGCTGCAGGGGTGGCAGATGCTGACGGGCGACAATCCGTACAGACCGATCCACCGCCAACGAGTGAGAAGTAACGGTGCGGTCCCGGTTTTTCACAGCGTGAACATTGACTCATCGAAGGGGCATACCCACCAATTGCTAACGAGCGCAACAGAAACGCATCGAGAATAAGGGAAGAGTCATAGCGATTTTCTGCCAAGGCTTTCATCCCGCCGACGACTAATTGAA
This sequence comes from Candidatus Nanopelagicaceae bacterium, assembly GCA_947489825.1. The sequence continues at coordinate 3,899 of CANLFL010000006.1, read as the reverse complement.
ATTCTTGTAGCGCCGGTTCGCTCTCTTGGGCGGTAAACCGTTCGGCTGTTTCTAAGATCGCTGAAGCAATTGTCCACCGTTGATAATCATTAGAGATTGCTTCTCCGTAATTCATGATCGCTTCGACTTGCGTCACGGTGTCAAAGGTCTTGCCGGTATACATCTGAATATCGACATGGCTTCCGGGTTCAAGACGTGCGCCGAATTTAGACATCGTGCGACGGACACCTTTAGCGACTCCGCGAATGCGCCCATGCTCACGGGTTAGCATGGTGATGATTCGATCTGCCTCACCCAACTTTTGGGTGCGCAGAACTATCGCTTCATCACGGTAGAGGCTCACGGGGTTACGGTAGTCAGCGAATGGCGCGATTTATCGCAGACACAACGGCCTTGAGCGAAGCGGTTGTTGTATTGGGGTCAACTCCTACGCCCCAATAGACATCCCCACCGATTGCACACTCGAGATAGGCAGCAGCTGATGCATCGCCACCTGCAGCGAGTGCATGTTCGTGGAAATCAAGAACGCGCACATCGACGCCGTAATTTTGCAAAATATTACAGAAGGCAGCAATTGGACCATTGCCATGACCAGATAGTTCGACTTCTTGCCCGCGATCAGTGATTGCAACCGTGAGTTGTACATCTTGATTCATCACAGAAGTTTGTGACAACCCCTTCAAACGGAATCGACCCCATGGCGCGCCATCGGTAGGAAGATATTCATCTTCAAAGATTGCCCATAGTTCATCGGCAGAAACTTCCCCACCTTGTGCTTCTGTCTTGCCTTGTACGATCTTAGAAAACTCAATCTGCAAACGACGTGGAAGGTCGAGGTGATGCTCTGTCTTCATCAGGTAAGCAACGCCGCCCTTACCAGATTGTGAATTTACGCGAATGACGGCTTCATAAGAGCGACCAATATCTTTTGGATCAATCGGAAGATATGGAACAGCCCACGTGTGTTGATCAACTTCTACGCCCGCAGCCTTGGCATCACGTGCAAGGTGCTCAAAGCCCTTCTTAATTGCATCCTGGTGTGAGCCAGAGAAAGCGGTGAATACTAAATCGCCGCCATATGGATGGCGCTCTGGAACCTTAAGTTGGTTTGCATATTCAACGGTGCGACGGATTTCATCGATATTTGAAAAATCGATATGCGGATCAATACCGTGGCTGACGAGGTTTATTCCAAGAGTCACAAGACAGACATTTCCTGTGCGCTCACCGTTACCGAAGAGAGTTCCTTCAATACGATCGGCCCCTGCGAGATATCCAAGTTCTGCAGCTGCCACACCTGTTCCGCGATCATTATGTGGGTGAAGAGAGACAATCACGCTCTCACGGTTTTCAAGATTGCGACACATCCACTCAATCGAATCGGCATAGATATTTGGTGTAGCCATCTCAACAGTTGCTGGAAGATTTATGATCGTCTTCCATGTTGGTGTTGGCTTCCAAATTGAATTGACCGCGTTACATACCTCAACAGCGAATTCGAGCTCAGTGCCGGTATAGGACTCAGGAGAATACTCAAAAGAGACTTTGGTTTCAGGGACAGTCTTCATGAGATCAAGACATAGCTGTGCGCCATCGGTGGCAATCTTCTTGATCCCATCTTTATCTAAACCAAAGACAACGCGACGTTGCAAAGTTGAGGTCGAGTTATAGAGGTGAACAATTGCCTGCTTAGATCCTTTAATGGACTCGTATGTTCTGCGAATGAGGGGTTCGCGAGCTTGGGTGAGAACTTGAATGATGACATCATCTGGGATGAGGTCTTCATCAATAATCTTGCGGACAAAATCGAAATCTGTCTGGCTGGCACTTGGAAAACCGACTTCAATCTCTTTATAACCCATCCCAACAAGTAGCTTGAACATGGCTAACTTGCGTGGAGTATCCATCGGATCAATCAGCGCCTGATTGCCATCGCGTAAATCGACAGAGCACCACTGAGGCGCAACTGTGATCTTCTTATTGGGCCAGGTGCGATCTATTAAATCAACTGGAATAAATGAGCTGTAGCGATGCACGGGCATCTGCGACGGTTGTTGCGGTGGAAAATTCATTTCTTACTCCTAAAGGTTGGGGCCGATGTGGTTTAACCGGCAGCACCAAACCCCGCGGCGAGGAGACCGGTTAATTGGCCTCGCAGCGGCGATGTAGGAGGAGTCCGCGTTCTTGCATGGGTTAAGAGTAACCCTTTGCTATTTATTCTTCAAGATCAGAGTGAGATCAGACCGGAATCAGAGTATTGGCGAAGATCTGCCATGCAAGGGCAGATTTAGCAATTAGTGAGAGCGTGATGTAGGTGCGCTCACCCACAAGATAATTCGACCACTTTCCAACCTTCTTATATTGCAGCCATTGCACGAGGGCGAATGAATTGAATAACGCGAAGATCGTGAACACAATGCCGTAGACAAATGCTGGCGCTTTAGTATCGCTAGTACCGCCAAGAGAAAGGACATAAAAGGCAAGACATAGCCAAGGAACGATTCCTGCAATACATCCAAAGATAAATGGAACCCATCCACCGTTGCCTGGCTCCTCATATTTTTCCTGAAGCCAACCGAAGAGAATCATTGATGCATTAACACCAAAGATTGCGATGAGGGCTGTGATATCTGAAATACCGGTGACCTGTGCAATTAAGACGATCATTACAGAAGAGCTGATCGAATACTCAACCCAACGGAAGAAGTTGCGATGAGCTGCAAGGCCTGCGATATAGCGTGGGAAGAACTTTGGGCTGACAACAATAAAGTGGGCAAGAGAAGAGAGTCCTAGAAAAATTGCAACGCCGACCGCTAGGGGTGCATCCCAAAGAACAATGAGATCGCCATAGGTGCTTCCTGGTGGGCCAGACATATACCGCGCTGTAATCGGTAGCGTGAAATCTGATGAAAGTGCAAGGACTGCCGCCATCTGCGCAAAGTGCAGAACACCTGCGATGATGTTGATGCGACGCAAACTACTGGATGTGATCTCTTTAGCCATAGCGCAAGAGTAATACTTGCGAGCCTAAAGAACGGGTAAATACCTATCGAGTTCGTAGGCACTTACTTGGCGACGATAGTCCTGCCACTCAGCACGCTTATTGCGAAGCACGAATTCAAAGACGTGTTCGCCCAAAGTCTGACGAATTAATTCGCTGCCCTCCATCGCCACAATCGCCTCGTGGAGATTTGCTGGCAGCGGTGCCGGGTTTGTACTTGGCTCTAAGACATAACCTTCTTCAATTCCCTTCAAGCCCGCTGCCAACATGACGGCAAAGGCAAGATATGGATTACATGCAGAATCTAACGATCGCAATTCAATGCGCGTGGAGTTCTCTTTATTCGGCTTATACATAGGAATACGTACCAGTGCTCCGCGATCACTCTGGCCCCAGTTAATTACAGCTGGCGCTTCTCCCCCTCCTTGTAAACGCTTATAAGAGTTAACCCATTGATTGGTAATCGCTGTCATCTCTGCGGCATGCTTCAAAATACCTGCAATGAATGAGCGACCGGTCTTTGATAAATGGAATTCAGCGCTGGCATCGTAAAACGCGTTCTTTTCGCCCTCAAAGAGTGAGACGTGAGTATGCATTCCGCTACCTGGATGATCCGTAAATGGCTTTGGCATAAAGGAGGCGTAGAAACCTTGTTCGAGGGCAACCTCTTTAATGACATGTCTAAATGTCATGATGTTATCTGCAGTGCTTAAAGCATCGGCATAGCGCAGATCAATCTCTTGCTGCCCAGGTGCACCTTCATGATGGCTAAATTCAACAGAGATTCCCATCGCTTCTAACAATGTAATTGCCTGCCGTCTAAAGTCATGGCCAACAACTGCAGGTGTGTGATCGAAATATCCACCCTGATCTACGGGTACTGGTGCTACACCCTTTT
>CANLFL010000005.1 GCA_947489825.1 Candidatus Nanopelagicaceae bacterium | reverse complement strand
TGCATAACCAGCGCCCATCAACGCCCTCAAAGCGAATCACGATGGCGCGTAATCTTTCACCGAAGCGCACGGTGATCGTTGATTCACAGATTCCATCGAGTGGCTCGCTTTGATGAATTGTTCGCACTCTACCGACCTCTTTCTGAGATCCGGTCTTTCTAATTAACTCGTTGTAAATAACTCGATGACAGCGCGCCATTAATTGTGCAGGTTGTCGCCTTCCGGCCCAGATCTCAAGGAGTGCGACGACAAAAGTCATTGTCCAAGCATGTAGTTCAGGTAATTCATCTGCTGAAGTCGGTTCAGGACAATCATCGCCATCAAAGTCTTCTCCAAAGTGTGAGGGGACGAGGTAGAGCCTCGCTTTTTGAATCGGAAGAGGTGGAAGAGGTTCAAACCTTGGGGAGTCTGGATAGAGATCGAGAATGGGATGACTCCATAGCGTCTGATCTTCGCTAGTGGAAGTTAATGTGTAATGCGGGTTTGAATAATTTGTCATGGTGCCAGCATTGTCAGCTAGCCTTGTTGATCCATCGGTCTCAAGGTTGAACCTATATCAACCTAAAGGATGACTGTGGAAAGTTGTCAGCAAAGATCAAGGTAATAGCGTTTGCTCCACCCTTATGTCACATCAGCTAAATACCTCACTCTCATTGAAATCACCTCGAGTCATTGTTGCCGGCGTACTCTTTCTAGCTGCCTTGCTCTCATCGTTTGCATTTGCAGCACTCTCTGACCGCAGCTCTGCATATTGGGTCGTCTCGCATCCTGTCTCAGCTGGATCCTTACTCACATCCGCAGACTTAGAACTTATCGATGCTTCCCTTGTTGGTAATCGAGATCTATACCTACCTGAAGAGCTATCGCCGATTGGATCGACAACCACTCGCTACATTGCAGCAGGTGAATTTGTTACGACCAGTGCAGTGACTGAAGATCTCCAGGAGTTTGATGCTGAGCAGGTTCCACTCAATATCTCAGTCTCTGACATTCCTGCGACAATCGAAATAGGGGAGCCAATAAGTATCTATTGGGTTCCAGAACCGCAAGATAGTCAGAGTCTGAGCACTCCAGAACTTCTATTAACAGGGATATTTCTTCGCTCTATCGATCGTAAAAGTTCTAACTTCGGAAACGGATTGGCGATCACAGTCTCCGTTGATAATTCGCAGGTCCAAAGACTCTTAGCTGGGACATCAAATGGGAGATTAGTCATTGTTAAATCAAATGGCTGAACTCAATGTAATCACTGCGATAAAGGATCCTGAATTTGAGGCCATGGTCGCCGGAACGCTCTTCTCTCATGGATGGAGCGTTATCTTCCGTGCACTAGATGTGGTCTCTTTGCAAAATTTTCTTACAACTTCTACTGAGTCCAAGCCCTTACTTATCTACTCGAGTGACGTTTGCGATTTGGACTCGAAGATACTTGCAACTTTTTCACCGTACTTAGATCGCGCGATAGGTTTTCTCGCCTCTCATCACAGTGACGTAATAGATGGATACCTGACTAGGCCGAGGGATGAGATTGAATTATTGGCCATGATTCGCTCGCCTCACAGAGCTCCCATGCTGAGATCGACAAGCACACATCACGTTCCATCTCGCTGCAGGATGATTGCTTTGACGGGAGTAAATCATGGTGAGGGCGTGACACTGACAGCGCTCAATCTTGCTATCGAACTCACACTCACCGGCAAGAAAGTTTTGCTCATTGATGCACATCACCAGATGCCGGCTATCGCAACGATATTGGGGGAACGCCATGCAAATAAGGATGTTCTCAAGGAAGTCAGCCCGACGCTACAAATCTTTGAGATTACTCGTCATAATGCATCCAATGCGGTAGAACTGATTCTCGATGCAAGCCTTACCGTAGATTTCGTTCTTATTGATCTTGCTCTTATTACATATTCTGAACCTTCATTACTTGATCGACGTTGGGAGAGCATCTTTTCAACATGGGTATTGGAAGCCGCAGATGATGTATGGATATTCTCTTCGCCACGCGTAGTAAGTTCGCGTGCACTACGCGAGATCACAGCGGCTCTACCTCAGCTGACAATTCGCGGGCGAGTCACTTATCTCTTAACTCAACGTACCCCCGGAAAAAAGGGAGATGAGCAGGAAGAGAAATTTCTCTCTGTTGTCTCACCAACGCAACCTCACGCCCTACGAATTCTTCCACTTGACCTCAGAGGTGTTAGCGTCGCTGCCCAAGATCGTTCCATTCTGATCGAGAGTAATTCCAGAGGCACACTTCGACGATCGCTTGCAGCGCTAGCGCTCGAACTTACTCAATAGCCTCACACCTTGTACGCTTGGCAATATGCGCAGCTATGTAGGAGTGTCAGTTGAGGAGATTGAAGATCTCCTTGCGAGCACTTCGATCTCAATTCCTGCTCTCTTTGCTGCTACGACAGAGTTCATTGGCACCTATTCAGAACTTGGTGAAGAGGAACACGAGTTTATTCTCTCGATGTTAGCTGCAGAAGAGTCACTTGAACTGCGCGAAGGTGGACAAGGTTATGTACTAGCTGTGGAGGTGCCAGATTCGCTGATTAATGAAATGGGTGCAGATAGCATCTCAATCGATGCCCCAATCTCACTTGAATGGGTTGCCTGCATTTTCCTTGTTTCACCAGATGGTGAAGATCTCACCTGGTTTGCAATTGAAGAAGTCCCTTCGATGCTGCCGAGTTGGAGAAAGTAATGCCTACGATCGAAGAATTTATCCAGGGCAAGAGCCCACTGACTCCTTCCCAGATTTATCGCCTCCGTGAGCTAGTTGCAGATTGGCAATTACTCTCAGATCTTTCATTTGCAGACCTCATTTTGTGGGTTCCACTTCGCAAAGATATGAAGAGTTGGCCAACGGGCTATGTTGCAATCGCACATATTCGTCCGATGACCGCTGCAACAGTCTTCGCGCACGATGTATTGGGTGAGGAGATTCGCTGGGGTCAGCGCCCACACATTGATCAAGCGTTATCAAGTGCGGAAATTATTCGCGACACGGTTCCTGAAAAAATTGGCGACCTCTTAATCAAAGAAGAGACAATACCTGTTCTCTATGAAGGTGAAGTAATTGCCGTAATTTCTCGCCACCGGGATTCAGAACTCATGCGTCAACCGTCTCGTTTGGAACTCAACTACCGTGAAATTGCACATCAGCTCTACCGAATGGCAGCGGAAGGAAATTTTCCATATCAGCATGCAAATTCATTTTTTGATCCAGCACCGCGAGTTGGAGATGGGTTGCTACGTTTAGATATAAACGGTGTCATTACATATGCGAGCCCTAATGCGAGATCAGCATTTAGCCGATTAAGTTGGAATAGCGCTCTTGAAGGTCAATTATTGGCAGAGGTTGCAGAGCAAATTGCATCCCCTCAAAGTCAGGCGCATGAAGAAGCTCTACGAGTACAGCTCTCAGGGCGAGCAATCAGACGCGTTGAGATGGAAAATAGTGGAGGAACAATTGAACTTCTTGTTCTCCCACTTATTCAAGGTGGTGATCGCATCGGTGCCTTAGTCCTGTTACAGAATGTGACTGAACTGAGGCGACGTGAGCGCGAACTCGTCACCAAAGATGCGACAATTCGTGAAATTCATCATCGCGTGAAAAATAATCTGCAGACAGTATCTGCCCTACTGCGTCTCCAAGCACGCCGGATCGATGATCCCGCAGCAAGTGCTGCACTTAATGAAGCGGTTCGCCGTATTGCCTCGATCGCGCTTGTGCATGAAACGCTCTCATCCGGTACCGATGCATCCGTTGCCTTTGACGATGTTCTCGATCGATTAGTCTCGCACTCACTTGACTTGAGTTCCCGGATGAATGAATTAGTAATAACTCGAAGTGGTCAATTAGGATCACTTGACCCCGCGATCGCAACTCCCTTGTCACTTGTCGTAACTGAGCTCATTCACAACGCTCTAGAGCACGGCCTTGAAAATGGCGGAAGCTCGCTAGAAATTCTCCTTGAGCGAAGTGCCGGTGTCGCCCACATTTCAATTATCGATAACGGAGTGGGTCTGCCTGAAGGATTTGATCTCACGACTTCATCCAATTTAGGGTTACAAATTGTGCGAACCCTGACCGAAAATGAACTTAAAGGTCAATTAGTTTTGGAATCAACAGAACGTGGAACTACTGCTCGACTTACCTTCCCAATCTAGGGCAGATTGATGTGGGGAAATTAATTATGCGGCTCTATAGTGCGAGCACGATTTCGAGCTGCACGACGCTTCAGCGCACGACGCTCATCTTCTGAAAGACCGCCCCACACTCCAGCATCCTGTCCACTTTCAAGGGCCCAGGAGAGACAGGCTTCGCGCACGATGCAACGGTTACAGACTTTCTTCGCCTCTTCGATTTGCGTGATCGCAGGGCCGGTGTTACCGACTGGGAAGAAGAGTTCAGGGTCTTCATCGCGGCATGCTGATTGATGACGCCAATCCATGATCTCTCCTTTACAAATGCGCGCTGCCATACGATGTGAATTCATCTGGCGGAGCGCATATTCTCTCGCGAATAACTGGCATTCACAAGAACATATGGAAAAAGATTTTAAAATTCGGCGTGATATAGATCGCGCTTAATTCTTAATTGAGTGCGTGCCCCCGACAGGAATCGAACCTGTGCACCCGCCTCCGGAGGGCGGTGCTCTATCCCCTGAGCTACGGGGGCGCAGGTATCCCTAGTTTACGTGAAGAAAGTTCTCTCCAACCATGAAAGACTTCTCCCATGAGCGCCACACATGAGATTGCATATTTTGCCACCGGCTGTTTCTGGGGAGCCGAGCGTAGATTCTGGATGCTCGATGGCGTCATCGAGACTTCAGTTGGGTATATGGGCGGAAGAACTTCCTCGCCAAGTTACAAGCAGGTCTGCAGAGGAACAACTGGTCACGCTGAAATGGTCGCAATCACTTTCGATCCATCACTAATTTCTTACAGTCGTTTACTTGAAGAATTTTGGGTAATGCACGATCCCACATCCCTTAATGCTCAAGGTGGGGATATCGGTACCCAATATCGAAGTGCGATCTACACCGCTGACGATCAACAGATGGTGACAGCGGTGAATTCACGCGAGCGTTATCAAGGCGCACTCGCATCCGCAGGACTTGATCAGATTGTCACAGAGATCAAGAGCGCAGATGGAATGGAATATTTCCTTGCCGAGGAGTATCACCAGAAATATCTAGCGAAGAATCCCAACGGCTACGACTGCCACTCAAGTACAGGCGTTGCCTTTCCCGCATAGCGCTCGCCCCTTGATATTTGCAGGATCTGGCGATACTTTTACAGTTGTTGCAGTTTTTTACAGTCGCCATCGGCTAGCAACTAAAAAGTTGAACTAGGAGCTAGAGTGGCAGGAATTAAAGAGATTGCGGCTCTCTCCGGAGTTTCGATCGCAACGGTATCGCGCGCATTGCGCGGCCTCCACCATGTCAATCCTGATACGCGCAAGAAAATCATCGATGCCGCAGAATCACTTGGGTACCCCATCGAAACTGATTCGAGTAAGGCAACACCTCATCGAACAAATAGCGTAGGAATTGTTGCTCCATATATTTCTCGTTGGTACTTCGCCCAGGTTATTAGCGGTGCCGAACAAGCACTTCGTGAAGCCGGACTTGATCTTCTTCTCTATAACTTTAGTCAGATGAAAGGGCGTGAGCGCCTCTTCCAACATCAGCTCCTAAAGGGGCGAGTGGATGCACTCATTGTTATCAGCCTTCCACCTACAGAGGAAGAGTTTGAATCAATGCTCAGCCTTGGTATTCCAGTTGCTTTAGTAGGTATGCATCATAAAGATTGCGCAAGCGTTGCAATTGATGACGTTGCAGCTGCACGTACAGCAACTCAACATTTAGTCAATCAAGGACATCGAAATATTGCACTGATGTCTGGCCACCCCGATGACCCATTTAATTTCAGCGTTCCGCAAGATCGTCGCAAAGGCTTTCTTCAAGTCTTAGTTGAAAATGGACTTGAGTGGGATCCATCTCGCGAAGTTCACGGTGGATTTACTATGCACACTGCAGCACGCGCAATGGATGATCTCCTTGCTCGCCCCAATCGTCCGACAGCAATATTTTGCGAGTCAGATGAGATGGCATTTGGCGTGATGCAGGCAATTCGTCGCCATGGTCTTAAATGTCCTGATGATATTTCAATTATTGGTTTTGATGGACATGAGATGTCTGAGTTTTCAGAGTTGACGACAATCGAGCAACCGGTGCAACTGATGGGCGAGATGGCTGCATGGTCAATCATGGAACGCCTTCGCAAACCGCTGAAAGAACCAGTTCCTCTCATTGTTCCGACAACACTTGTGGTTCGAAACTCGACAAAACGTCTAGCCCCCGAGCACTCTTAGTGGAATACTCACTATATGAGCGACATTGACGTCACCGCACCTTCTCTTGCCGAACTTGCTACACACCACAGTGAGAAATGGCGCGCTTTCGCACCCAATGTAATTCCACTTCCAGTCGCCGAGATGGATTTTCCAGTTGCAGCCCCCATCCGAGAATTTCTCCACTCGATGGTTGAACACTCAGATATGGGTTATCTCGGCCTAATTCCTGAACTCGGTAACTCTTTGGCAGCATTTGCAGCCGCACGTTGGAACTGGACAGTTGATCCATCGCGCGTGCGCGTAGCAACAGATGTCGGGGTTGGGGTGGTTGAAATCCTGCGCGCCTTCACAACTACTGGTGATGGCGTCTTGATCAGTTCACCTGTCTATCAGAATTTCTACACCTGGATGAATGAGACCAAAGTGAAGTGCATCGATGTTCCTTTCATTCATCAGCCATCAGATGATGTCTCTCTGGCATGGAGCATTGATTGGCCAGGGATCGAGAAGGCATATAGCAGTGGAATAAAAATTCACCTTCTCTGTTCACCGCATAATCCAATAGGTCGTGTCTACTCACGTGAAGAGCTCAGTAAATTTCTCTCGCTAGCCGTCAAATATGAAGTCATCATTATTAGCGATGAGATTCATTCTCCTCTTGAATACTCTGAGCATCCATTTGTTCCGATACTTACATTGGGTAAAGAAGCTGAAAGTCACTGCGTCGTTGTTACGGCGGCGAGCAAAGGCTGGAATATTGCAGGGCTCAAATGCGCGATTATCATCTCTGCCAGCGATGCGATGCACGAAAGACTCAACGCACTTCCACCAGCACTTCACTTTCGCGCCTCACTCTTTGGTGCCTTTGCAACTGCTGTTGCATTCGATAAGTGTGTCCCTTGGCTCGATGCTGTGATCGAACAGCTTGACCATAATCGACATCTTATCTCGACGCTACTCGCCGAACATTTGCCAGAAGTGAAATACAATCCTCCACAACATTCGTATCTAGCGTGGTTTGATCTTTCTGCTCTCAACTTAGGCAATGAGCCGACAGCTGTTATTCTTGAAAAGAGTAATGTGGCTCTTAATGCTGGCCACATTTACGGTGCGCAGTGGGGACAATTTGCTCGTATGAATTTTGCAACAAGTCCTGAGATAATTACACAAGCAATTACTCAGATGGCAAGGGGAGTTCGTGGCTAGTGTCTATGACGCAATAGTTGTAGGTGGGGGACATAACGGACTCGTTGCTTCTTCTTACCTAGCTAAAGCGGGAAAGAAAGTACTTCTACTTGAAGCAGCCGCTGAGCTCGGTGGAGCAACTGCCAGTGTTCGCGCATTCCCTGAATACGACGCTCGCCTTTCTCGCTATTCATATCTTGTCGCGCTGTTGCCAGATCAGATTGTGAAAGACCTTGGAATCAGCTTTGAAACTCTCAGCCGTGAAGTCTCTTCATACACCCCGTATGAAAGAGATGGCGAACATGATGGTCTTACTATTTTCACGAATTGGAACGAGGAGACTGCTGATTCATTTGTCAGACTCACAGGCTCTGATACAGAAGGCGCTGCTTGGCAAAGCTTTTACTCTGAGATTGCAGAATTTGCAGCTCGATCAGCACCATCCATGCTCCAACCATTAATGACTCGCTCGCAGATGCGCACATCTGTAGGAATGGATTCTGTCTGGAATTACATGATTGAACGCCCTATAGGTGAAGTTATTGAAGATCGATTTGCTCACGATCTTGTGCGCGGAGTTGTGCTCACGGATGCGCTCATCGGTACATTTATTGATTCCATGAGCATTCAAGCAAATATTTGTTTCCTCTATCACCTGATTGGCAACGGTATAGGCCAGTGGAGAGTGCCACGTGGGGGAATGGGAGCACTCGTCACAGAGCTTGAGCGCATTGCTCGTAGTCATGGAGTTGAGATTTTACTTAATTCACAGGTGAGTCATATTGATAGCAGCGGAGATAGAGTAACAATCTCTACCTCTGATGGGCGAAGTTTCACCGCATCTGATCTTCTCTTTGCCGCAGCGCCACAAACGTTGGCAAAACTACGTGGCAAGACGCCACCTAAATCTTTGCAGGGTTCACAGATCAAAATGAATATGCTCTTAACTCACTTACCACGATTGAAATCTGGTATCGATCCACGCATCGCATTTGCTGGCACATTCCACATTAATGAGAGTTACTCGCACCTTAATCAGACTTATGAAACTGCGGCCGGCGGAAAAATGCCAGATCGACTCCCACTTGAAATGTACTGCCACACACTTACCGATCCGAGCATTCTCTCTCCAGAATTAGCGCATCAGGGATATCACACACTCACACTCTTTGGCCTGCATACTGATGCATCTCTCTTTGACGCCAACCCAGAACAATCACGAGATGCTGCAGTAGCCAGTGCTCTTGCCAGCCTTAATGAATATTTAGAAGATCCAATAGAGAGCGTTATAGCAAGAAATTCAGATGGCACATATGCACTCGAAGCAAAATCTCCGCTTGATCTAGAAGAGGCGATCGGATTGCCTCGCGGAAACATTTTTCATCGCGATCTTGATTTCCCATTTATTGAAGATCATGAAGCGACAGAGATCCCGCAATGGGGCTGTGAAACCGATGATCCACACATCTTCATCGCCGGAGCAGGCGCTCGGCGCGGGGGAGGCGTCAGCGGTATTGCAGGTCATAACGCTGCAGCGTCAGTTCTCTCTCGCCGATAGTCTGCATTAGGCTTGCACCATGAGCCACGATGCATCCAATGAGAAGCCCTCAACGAGAGCAGTTACTGCAGGCCGTCCACCTCGCACCGGCGATAGTCCACTTAATACACCGATCTCACTGAACAGCACATTTACCGCTGGCGGTCCGATTGGTTATGGTCGTTACGGCAATGACACATGGAGTGCAACAGAATCTGCAATTAGCGCACTCGAAGGTGGTCGTTCACTGATTTTCTCTTCAGGAATGGCAGCGATTTCTGCAGCCTTTTCAATTCTTCCTTGGGGTGCTCGTGTCGTCGCTTCGAATCAAGGGTATAGCGGAGTAATGACTCTGCTTGACCAATACAGTAAGAGTGGTCGATTTAAAGTTTCTCTCGTAGATATTTCAAATACAGATGAAGTGCTTGCTCAGCTGCAAGGTGCAGATTTGTTGTGGCTGGAATCTCCTACAAATCCTTGCCTAGATGTCGCAGAGCTGCCTCAATTAATTTCTGCCGCCAAGGCTGCACATATTCTTGTCATGGTTGATAACACTTTTGCCACAGCGCTAACGCAACGCCCTCTTGAAATGGGCGCTGATGTAGTGATGAATTCTGTAACCAAGTTCTTATCTGGCCATAGCGATGTTCTTATGGGCTCACTCTCGACCCACAACGCTGAACTCTTCGCCTCACTCGAGAGTGCTCGCAAATTTAACGGATCGATCGCTGGCCCGTTTGAGGCGTGGCTAGCCCTACGAGGTATTCGCACCTTTGCCCTTAGATTTGCCCAATCATGTAAGAGCGCCCAGGTGTTGGCAGAGCGCTTAAGTAGCCACCCGAAAGTTTCACGAGTGCGATACCCAGGTCTTGTTACCGATTCGCAGCATGAGCGTGCAAAGAAATTTATGGCCACCTTTGGCGCAGTCCTCTCCTTCGAAATTGTCGGCAGCGGGGCAGATGCAGATCGAGTCTGTGATAGCTCTTCGATCATTACCAACGCAACCAGCCTTGGTGGGGTGGAATCTCTCTGGGAACGCCGCCGCCGCTGGCCAATTGAGAGCCCTTCCGTTCCGGAAACTCTCATCCGACTCTCTGTTGGCTGTGAAGATGTGGAAGATCTTTGGAAAGATATCGAAAGGGCGCTCGCTGCCATTTAACTCTGTGGTGGGCATTTTCTGGCAAAGAAGGGTAAATTTAACTCATGAAATTCATCCGACGAATCCTTGCTGGGCTAGCGGTTATCGCCCTAGCCTTTAAAGGTGTCGCTTCATTTCTGTCGTGGGTAGAGCGTCAAGATGATCAGCCAGCGGAAGCATGGCTTGATGAAGACGAGTTGGATGAATCTGAACTCGAAGAAGCGTAAATGAGTACTGAATACATTCCCGGTACCTGCAATATCGGCGCCAGTGAAGTTCGAAGTCGCCAACTTGTTGCAGCGGTGGGGTTTCTACTCTTTATCACTTCTTCAATCTCCCTCTTTGGAATCGATGCACCACGAGGTGCACGATTAGCCCTCTTCTTTCCTTTGATGATTGCAAGTATCGGCTGGGTTCAATCGCGTAAAAAGTTTTGTCTTGCCTATGGATTTATGGGCACATTCAATTTTGGAAAGCTTGGCCAAATCTCACGTGTCGCAGATAAGGCAGCAAAGCGTGCGGATCGATTGACTGCGATTTCAATAATACTGCAGGCACTTATTTATGCCGCAGCAGGTACAGCCGTGATGTATCTGCTCCCAAAATCTATCTGGTAGCCCCTTACTTTTTCTCTCGTTTGCTGCCATTGTTAGAAGGCACCTCTGGAGAAATGAGGGTCCTCATGAAGTTAGTCATCCACTCACGCCATGCAGCTTTGGCCGAAGATTTTTCGCGGATTGTCGAAGAGAAAATTCACTCTCTTGAGCGATTTAGTGTTCTAATACAGCGAATTGAAGTGGAAATCGTCCACGAAGCAAATCCACGCCAAGGTAAACAGGCCCATCACGTCATTATCACTACACATGGCGCGGGCCCATTGATGAGGGCTGAGGCACAATCATTTAATGACTTGGCAGCCTTTGATGAAGCGGTGAAGAGTATTGAACTACAGATAAGAAAAATCCACGAAAAGAGTAAGAGTAAAGATCGCGATTCACTTCGCTTCAAAAGTCTCTCTTAAGAAAGCGCAACCCAACAAGCAGTTGCGTTCGGCAACTTAATTTTTTTACCATCAGAAGTGATTCCAGAGTGTGATGAAAGAAGAAGTTCACCGGAGGCAGAGTAAGACTTCTCATCCTTAGAAGCATTGAGAAGAACCAAAACATCTCCACGTTCAAAAACGAGTAGGCCATCAGCGCCATCTTCGCGCCAGATAATTTCTCGATCGCCTTTGAATAGCTGGCGACGTGCTCGAAGCGCTCTTCGATAAAGGTGAAGTGAACTTCCCTTATCTTCTTCCTGCTTATTGATGCTCAACTCCTGCCAGCTCTCGGGAATTGGAAGCCATGAATGGCCTTTCGTGAATCCAAATTCTGACTCTTCAGAGTTCCATGGAAGAGGAACACGTGCCCCGTCTCTTCCTTTCTGTTGGCCGTTGGTACGGAAGAAGACAGGATCTTGACGATACTCATCGGCAACTTGTGCATCAGGGAGTGAAAGCTCTTGCCCGTTATAGATATAGAGCGAACCTGGAAGTGCAAGCAAAGCAATGAAGAGTGCTTGAGATTCCTTAACTCCTACCCGAGAGGCAACACGAGGAGAGTCGTGATTACTTAGGGCCCACGTAGGTAGCGCACCGACTGGTGTAAGAATTGAGAAGGCAGAGTTAATACTGTGGCGCAATGACTTCGCATCGAATGGTGTTGTAAGTAGATCAAAGTTAAAAACCTGGCTAAGTTCATCGGGTCGGACATAGTGAGCTGCCTCCTCTGGAGGATGCACCCATACCTCAGCGACCGAGACAACATCACGATCGTATGAGTCAAAGATCTTTCTCCATGATCGATAAATCTCATGAACTCCTGGTCGATTGAAGAACGGGACTGTAGAGAGAATTGCTGATCGCTCATCGGCATCCATCTTGATATCTAAGCGAAGAGCATCGCTGAGAGCCTGCGGCGCTTGATGATCGTGATCAAGATTTTCTTTAACCAAACCATGTGCCACATCAATGCGAAAACCATCTACTCCCAGATCTAGCCAAAATCTAAGTGTCTGCTCAAAATCACTGCGAACTTCACTATTCTCCCAATTGAGATCTGGTTGAGATTGATCGAAAAGGTGTAGGAAATACTCTCCATCAGGTGTCTGCGTCCACACGGGGCCACCAAAGAGTGAGATCCAGTTATTTGGCAACTCATTTGTTGGCGTTGCTTTGCGAAAATGGAATCTATCTCTTGCTGCAGAGCCAGATAGAGAGTGAAGAGCTTCTTGAAACCATCGATGTTGATCTGAGAAGTGGTTAGGAACCAAATCAACAATGATCCGAATGTGATTTTGATGACAAATTTCTATCAGCTTTTGAAAGTCGGCGATTATTCCAAAGCGTGGATCAACAGCACGCGGATCACTTACATCGTACCCACCATCTTTATTTGGGCTCTTATAGAAGGGGCTCAGCCAAATGGCATCAATACCAAGTGAAGATAGGTATGAGATTTTCGAAGTGATTCCAGCGAGATCTCCTTCTCCATCAGCATTACTATCAAAGAATGATCGAGGGTAAATCTGATAAATGACAGCTTGATTCCACCAAAGTTCCTGAGCACTATTCACAGTGCGACGTTATCAGCAGAATCTCTCTCAAATATAAAGGAACTAATTTTTCTTTTCAGGTTTTTGTGAAGGAGCAAAACCCTTAGCGCTCTTCATCGGCTTCATGGGTGGAACAGGGGGCTTAGGCTCAGGGCCAAGAAGAGCTACTGCTTCATCGCGTGCGGTAGCTGCTGCTGCTCTGGCAGATGCTAATGCGGCCTTACTTCCGGCGCTCTTACCTGCAAAGCGAGCATCATCAGATGCTTTCTTAAGCGCCCTACTAAAATCTATAAGTATCGATCGCAGTTGTTGCTCACGAAGTGCGCGGGCTTTTTGATAGGCCTTCATATCAATCTTAAATTGTTCCAGCTCTTCTTCATATTGATCAGGAGGAGAGAGAGTTGACTTGGGAGAAGGCGTAGGTTTGTGATCAGCGTGCGCGGGAGAAGCCGAGATACCGATAGATGTAATCATGAGTGCAATTACGATTGCTCTGAATTGTCTCGTGACCATCAAAGTACCCCTTTCTTCTATATCGAAAGGATGCCAGTCGACTTTGTGAAGTCTCTGTGAATATCCATTCGACTCGCTGGCATACTCAGGGTGAAGGTAGAAAAGTTGCCTAAGACCTGTAAGGCTAGGGGTATGAACTCTAGTGATGCTCAGCCGATTAAAATTCTGATCGTCGATGATGAGGCAGGTGTTCGTGAGTTGCTCAAAGATGCTCTCAAGCTGGCGGGATTTGAAACACAAGCTGCAAATGATGGGATGAGCGCTCTTACTGCTCTACGTAGCTACACCCCAGACATCATGATTATTGACATCAATATGCCTTTAATGGATGGCTTCGAACTTGTTGAGCGCTTACGTAAGAACGGAAATGAAGTACCAGTTCTGATGTTGAGTGCTCGCGCAGATCGAGTGGATGTCACCAGGGGATTAACCCTCGGGGCTGATGATTATGTCGTCAAGCCCTTCGGTCTTGAGGAACTTGTTCTTCGCCTTAAGGCAATTTTGCGACGTTCACAAATATCTGGAGCGCCGAATACAGCCCTCAAGTGCGGGCCAATCTCGATTGATGACTCCACACATACTGTGAATTTTAGTGATGACGTCATTGATCTTTCCCCAACCGAGTATCGATTGCTTCAGGTTTTGATCGAAAATAAGAATCGTGTGCTCTCAAAGAGCGTTCTTCTTGATGATGTCTGGGGTATTACCTTTGAATCCGAAAGTACTGTTGTGGACACATACATTTCCTATCTTCGAAAGAAACTACACCGAGATGGTTTTGAGGGGATCAAAACCATTCGAGGCGTCGGCTTTGTTATCCAGGAGCCAAAGAAATAGTGAAGCAAAAAAGTCTTCGATACTTATTTGCAAGTGCAATCATCACGACTGCGCTCTCACTTCTTATCGGTGGATTTGCAACAATTTCGGTGAAGAACTCACAAATTGCGGTGATTGATTCTCAACTCAACACGATCGCTGACTCTGTGCGCCAAAACTCGGATGCTCCGGTCAGTGCCGCACTCGATAGCGCTGCAGAACAAGATTTCAACGTGACCATCGCACTTGTCTCAGCAAGTGGCGATCTCACCATCATTAATAGCTCACAACTCAACCTAAGTAACCCACCAACTGAGTCAGTAATTAGTGAGTCACTTCGAAAGGCTGTGACCGTTGACGTACAGGAGGGCTACCGCCTGATCTCTCTCAATATCTCAGGCGGCGATCGTTTACTTATTGCCGATTCACTCAGAACTACAAATGAGACCTTTATAGAGAACCAGAAACGGCTAGTTCTTTTTACCTTCCTAGCGGATCTAGTTGCCATTGCTCTGTCGTACCTAGTGATTCGAAGAAACAATCGAAAGTTGCAGGCCGATTCACTTGCGCGTATGCAAAGTTTTTTAGCTGATGCCTCCCATGAGCTACGCACACCATTGACGGTAATTAAAGGCTATTCAGAGATGTTAGCTAAAGGTCAGATTTCTGCAGAGAGTGATCGCCAGCGAGCATTTGATAGAGTGAATTCAGAGATAGTTCGAATGGAAAATCTCATTCATGATCTCTTACTCTTAGCTGAACTCGGCGAAAGCTCCCTACCGATCCGTGAAGAAGTCGACCTCTCTGAGCTTTTAAACTCGCACTCTCGTGACTTTCAGACACTCCATCCTCAACGTACGGTCACGATCGAAATCGAAGATGGAGTTTCTTGCCTAGGTTCTGCTGACCACTTGCGGCGGTTGATGCAGAACATACTTAACAATGTTTCTCGACACACACCCGTTGATGCTCCAGTACGAATAAAGGTGTCGCGAAACGGAAAGAAGTCCTTAATTCTTATTGAAGATGGGGGTCCAGGCTTACCTGAAACTTCTTATCGAGATGGAATCGAACTACTCAATCGTTTTGATTCTTCTCGCTCTCGCGAAACTGGTGGTTCTGGTCTAGGTCTATCGATTATTGCAGCAATTGTTCACGAACATGGTGGAACGCTTGCGTTGCGTAAAAGCACTCTAGGTGGCTTGGCTGTCGAAACTACCCTCTAATCAGATTTATCGCGAGTGCTAACAAGACTAGCGATAGTGGCCAGACCAAGACAGGAAACAATCACGATCAAACTCTGTGTAATCGTAACTTCTGGAATCCGCCATCCGCCAATTTCATGAATATCAACTGCATGAAAGGCATGGAATAGTAATTTGAAACCAATAAATGCTAGAACTGCTGAAAGCCCCTTGCCGATATAGACAAGGCGACTCATGAGTCCACCGATAAGGAAGTACAGTTGGCGGAGTCCCATGAGTGCGAAAATATTTGCAGTAATAACTAGATAAACATTTTCAGTCAATCCAAATATTGCAGGGATTGAATCTAAGGCAAAAAGTAGATCAGTGAGCCCAAGAGCTAATAAGGCAATTGTAAATGGTTTCAAGCCTCTACGCTGTAAGAACTGAACAAGCTTGCTATCTTTCTCTTCTTTTTTATCTTTATGTGAACTCTCCATAAAGAGCGAGACAGCGGTATAGATAAGGAATGCACCGAAGATAAAGAAGACCCACTCGAATCTCTCAATTGCTGCCTTACCAAGAGTAATTGCGATAACTCGAAGAACAAGGGCAATCAAAATTCCAATGAGGAGTGCTAACTGCTGTTTTCGTTTATCTATCTTCAGGCGAGTAAGAATGAGTACAAAGACGAAGAGATTATCGAATGAGAGTGAGTATTCAGTGAGCCAGCCTGCAAAGAATTCCTGTTGCTCACGCGAAGTCAGCCATTGGCTCAGGAAGAGACCGAAGGCCACCGCTAGGGATACATAGAAAACGCTCCAGGCAGTCGCCTCTCGCATTGATGTATCTTTCTCGCGACGCGCAACGGCCCAAGCAAAATCCAGACCAATGATCACGAGTAGGGCAACAATGGTGATAATCCAGTTAGTGGTAGAAATTGTTGCAACCGGTGTCATGCCCAAAGCCTAACACTTGCAGGATTTGGGGTAATTTAGCCACTATGTCACCTGTGTTGCGTATCTCACTCGAAGAGGCCTTTTCACAGGCACTTTTATATTTTAACAAACCGGAGGCGATTGCGCGAGTTGTTCTTTCAGGGCGTCGACGAAATATGCAGACAGCTACTGAGCGAATTGATATGCGCCCTGTCATCATTAAAGAGATGCTTAATTTTCAAGTGAGCATAAGTGATGGCCGAGCTGTCACAACAAAAAATTATCCACCTTCAGAAC
>CANLFL010000004.1 GCA_947489825.1 Candidatus Nanopelagicaceae bacterium | reverse complement strand
GCAATTGCATCTTGAAGATCATCACGACTCTTACTTGTGACGCGTAATTCATCGCCCTGGATCGCACTCTTGACCGTCTTAGGACCTTCATCGCGCAAGAATTTTGCAATCTTCTTAGCATTCTCAGTCGAGATCCCCTCTTTAAGGGGACACGAGATCTTATAAATCTTTCCAGATAGTTGTGGCTCACTTGGATCAATATGCTTAAGTGAGACTCCACGTTTAATTAACTTATCCTTGACAACATCCAGGGTTGCCTTTGCGCGCTCTTCTGTGTCAGCTTCGATATTAATTTTTTCGCCAACCAACTCAATTTTTGCGCCAGTATTTTTGAAGTCGAAGCGAGTATCAATTTCACGAATCGCCTGATTGATTGCGTTATCGAGCTCCATACGATCAATCTTGGAAACAACGTCAAAACTGGAATCTGCCACAGGGAGTGCCTCTTTCTTTCTTACTAGCGGACTAGGGATTTCTTTTAAGAATCTCTTGCGCCTGCGCTGGTGTTGGATATGAAGATTGAGTGCCAAGTCTAGTGACACTATCGGAGGCACAGGCGCATCCCAGTGCGATGGCCCGCTCTTCGGCCAGACCCAACGCTAAGCCGACGGCGAAAGCCCCCACAAAAGCATCTCCGGCACCCGTTGTATCAATTGCCGTGACTGTTGGAGCGCTCACTCGATGGACCTTTCCATCATGAGTAGTAAATGCAGCGCCCTTGTCACCAAGTGTTACTGCGAATCTAGTCTTTAAAGTGGCAGCAAGTTCAAGAATTATCTGATCACTCGTTGGTTCTTGACCTTGCGGATGCATTCCTGCAAACTCACTTTCATTCGGAATAATCCAATCGCACTCGGCAATTAATTCTTGTGAGATCGGTGCAAATGGAGCGGGATTAAGAATTGTGATCGCGCCATATTTATGGGCAGTTTTAAAAGCTTCGATCGTTACTTCCTGAGGAATTTCTAGTTGGCCGATAACGATTTGGTAACCCTTTAAAGTCTCAAGTGCAGATTTAGCCTGTGCGGGAGTCATCGCATTATTGGCACCTGGCACGCAGATAATTCGATTTGTACCGTCAGGTTCTACCCAAATTGGTGCGACGCCGCTGGCACCCGGGGCTCGGGAGACAAATGTGATGTCGATCCCTTGCTCTTGGAAATTTCTCAGAGTAGTGTCTCCAAACACATCATCACCAAGAGTGTTCACCATCGAGACTGTTGCATTTAAACGTCTTGCCATCACTGCTTGGTTTGCACCCTTCCCACCAAAACCCAGTGCAAATGAATCACCAATAACTGTTTCACCTGCTTGTGGAACTTTCTTAACGTAGGCAACCATGTCAATCATTGTGCTTCCAACGACTACAACATGCGGTTGCGCTGACATTAAAGCTCCTTAAGACACGAAGAAATAAAGACTGAACTCTCTAGACGGAATCTACTCCACAGGATAGGTTATCTGCAATCGTTCTCAGTAACGATATCCTTACGGAAAAGGGGACGGCGTTGTCTACTGTAACAATCACTGATGTTGCAAAGCGCGTCGGTGTTTCGGTAGCAACGATTTCTCGCCATCTCAGCGGCTTTACAGTTCGCAATCAAGAACAAATCCGCGAAGCAATTATTGAATTAAATTATCGCCCGAGTGCTGCCGCTAGAAACCTTAAATCGGGGCGTACCGGAATTATCGCAATTGTTGTTCCAGATATTACAAACCCTTTCTTCGCCTCGATCGTTGAAGGTGCAGAGAGCACGGTCGGTGAAGATCGGATGATTCTTCTGGTCAACACTGGAGATTCGCGAGAGCGTGAAGAGAAAGCGTTGAGCCAACTCTTTGGACGAGTCGATGGGGTGATCATGGCTCCTTTGACTGAAGATGAGGAGAGCCCATCATTTTTTAGCCAATTTGGTTTGCCGATTGTCTTTGTTGATCGAGTGACTAAAGATGGTGAAAAATTTAGCTCTGTCCTTACTGATAACGCCAAGGGCGCTCAGATTGCAACCGATTATCTGATCAGTCACGGCCATCGAAAGATTGCAATGATCGGCGGGCCCTGCAGCACTACTCCGGGCAAGAAGCGTGCAGATGGTTACCGTGCCGCGCTCAAAAAGGGTGAGATCACATTTTTGAATGAGTATTTCATCGAGTCAGACTTCTCTGAAGCCGGTGGTTACGCCGCGATGTGCCAATTATTAGAAATTGATGCTCCGCCGACAGCCGTTTTTGTTGCAAATAATCTGATGACAATGGGGGCTCTTCACGCACTCCGCGATCGAGGCGTGAGCATTCCACGTGAAATCTCAATTATTGGTTTCGATGATCTCGAGTGTGCAGAGCTCATTAGCCCTCCACTTACAGTCATCGCTCGAGATGCGCGCCTTCAAGGGTCGCAGGCGATGGATCTGATGATTAAGCATCTCAATAACGGGGGAGCAACCCAACCAGAGCATTCAATGGTCGATGTACAGCTTGTTGAGAGAGGGTCGTGTGCGCTTCCTCGCAAATCGCAAAAGATCCGCTCCAACAAGATAGACCATTGAGTAAACGAGTGATCACTCAAATAATCAAAAGGAGAAATACCGAATGCAGAAGAAACTTCTAGGACGCTGGGGAGTATTTGCAGTAGCTGCAACCCTAGCCGCTTCGGTTGTTACCGGTTGCGGTAGCGATAGCGAAAGCGAAGATGCAGCATCAACAGTTGAAGGCACCATTGGAATTGCCTACAGCCTCGGTGGACGCGATGTTCCAGGCTTTAACCAGCTTGCATACATTGGTGTAGAGCCACTACTTGCAGCAAACGAAAATCTTGAACTCATTGAGTCACAAGATAACCCAACAGCTACAGATGATCAGCGCGCAGAGCGTCTTCGTCTGATGGCACAAAAGGGTGCAAACCCAATCGTTGTAGTTGGCTTCACATATGCCGCTGCACTTGGCAAGGTTGCGCCAGAATTTCCTGATACAACATGGGGCATCGTTGATGACTCATCTGTAACAGCACCAAACGTTCACAGCATTGTCTTTAAAGAAGAAGAAGGCTCATACCTCGTAGGTGTGGCAGCTGCTTTGAAGAGCAAGTCAGGAAACGTTGGATTTATCGGTGGAGTTAATACACCTCTTATCGCTAAGTTTGAAGCTGGCTTCATTGCAGGCGCTAAGGCTGTAAATGCAAAAATCAAGGTTCAGTCAACCTACATCAGCAACTTCCCAGACTTCTCAGGATTTAACGATCCTGCAAAGGGATACGAAGCTGCTAAGGGTATGTACGAGAACGGCGCAGATGTTGTTTACGCAGCAGCTGGCGGAACCGGAACTGGTATGCACAAGGCTGCATCTGAGGCTGGAAAGTGGTCAATCGGCGTAGATGCTGATGAAGCTACATACCCAGCACACGCTGACTACACATCAACAATCCTTACATCAATGCTAAAGCGCGTTGATGTCGGAGTTGGAGCATTTGTAGCGGATGCACTTGCAGGAAACCCAACCGCAGGAGTTAAGACCTGGGGATTTGCTGAAGGTGGAGTTGGATACACAACTACTGGTGGATACATTGATGACCTCACAGGAAAGATCGAAGAGTTCGCAGCAAAGATCGCTTCAGGTGAAGTTGTAGTTCCAACAGATCCAAAGGCATAAGTTAGCTATAAATCAATTAAGTAATGCGAAGTGCGCCGCTGACATGGCGGCGCACTTCGCACTTAAATTAGAGAAAGTAGTTCTGCGTGGGAAATATCCTCGAAGTAGTAGGAGTTGAAAAGAAATATCCCGGTGTAGTTGCAAACCGTGATGTCTCTCTTCTCGTACGGGAAGGATCTATCCACGCCATTATCGGTGAGAACGGTGCTGGCAAGTCAACACTGATGAAAGTTCTCTACGGCCTCATTCGCCCAGATGCTGGATCTATTAAAGTTTTCGGTAAGGAAGTTTCTCTCAAATCCCCGCAAGATGCGATCGCACTTGGCATTGGCATGGTTCACCAGCATTTCAAGTTAGCTGATAACGCAACAGTTTTAGAGAATGTTATTTTAGGTAGTGAGCCATCACGATTTGGGTTTGTAATTAAATACGATGAAGCACGTAAAAAATTGCTGGAGATCGCTGAGACTTACCATCTAGATATTGATCCTGATGAGTCACTTTTAAATTTAGGCGTCGGAGAACGCCAAAGAGTTGAGATCGCAAAGGTACTTTTCCGAGGAGCAAAGATTCTCATCCTTGATGAACCCACAGCGGTTTTGGTCCCACAAGAAGTAACCGAGCTCTTTGAGAACTTGAGGGAGTTGGTTGATAACGGACTCACAGTCCTCTTTATCTCTCACAAATTGGATGAAGTCCTCTCTATAGCAGATGAAATTACGATCATGCGTCAGGGCACAACCGTTGCAACCAAGAAGCCTGCAGATACCAATAAGAAAGAACTTGCAGAGCTCATGGTCGGTGGAGAGCTACCTAAGCCAATTGCTGGAGTTCAAAATATTAGCCAGAAGAGCATTCTCTCGATCAAGGACGCTTCATACTCTCGCCACGATGGGCGAGAAATTCTTCATGATCTCAACCTTGAGCTCCATGGCGGAGAGATTCTTGGTCTTGCCGGAGTTGAAGGTAATGGGCAGAGCGAACTCATTGAGTTAATCATGGGTCTTCTTCCAGCAACTAGTGGGAGCGTTGAAGTCCTTGGACTTGATGCATCAACTACTCATACAAAAGAGATTCGCAATGCCGGCGTTGCCTATATTCCACAAGATCGTCAACGCGATGGATTGCTCATGTCAGCCCCACTCTGGGAGAACAGAATTCTTGGTCATCAATTTGCAACGCCGATGGCTAAAGGTATGTGGGTCAATAAAACCGCCGCCGCCGAAGATTCAAAGCGTGTGGTTGAAGAATTCGATGTGCGCACACCAGGTGTGAATGTATTGGCAAGTGCGCTTTCGGGTGGAAATCAGCAGAAATTCATTGTGGGTCGAGAGTTAAGTGGCGATCCTAAGTTAATCGTTGCAGCCCAACCCACCAGAGGTGTTGATGTCGGTGCGCAAGCAATCATTTGGGATCACCTGATGAAGGCGCGTTCAGCTGGTACAGGAGTACTTCTTATCTCTGCAGATCTGGAAGAACTCTTCTCACTCTCGGATCGAATCGCGGTTATTTATAGTGGAACCATTGTTTCAATTCTCAATCCACTGAAAACCACGCCTGAAGATCTCGGTCTAGCAATGACTGGAGCAAAGAGCGCATGAAGAAAGATCGAATTTTCTGGGGGACAGTCGCTCCACTCGCTGCTGTAGTGAGTTCGCTGCTGTTGGTTTCAGTAATCCTGATTCTGCGCGGTGCTAATCCAATCGATATTTTTCAAGTAATGATTTCTTATGGCTTTGACCCTCGCAACTTAGTCTCAGAGCTTAATCAAACTGTCTCCTACTATCTTGCCGGCGTTGCAGCTGCCATCGGATTTAAAATGCTTCTCTTTAACATTGGTATTGATGGTCAGTACCGAATGGGAGCATTTTTTGGCGCAGTAGTTGGAGCAGCTGTAAGCCTTCCACCAGTTCTACACGTACTACTTATTGTTATCACTGCGATGCTCGCCGGTGGTTTGTGGGCAGCCATTGCTGGTTATCTCAAGGTTCGACGAGGTGTCTCTGAAGTTATCAGTAACATCATGCTCAACTTCATTGCAGCAGCGATCATCGCCTTCTTATTGGGTGAAGACTTACTTGGAATTCTCCCTGAAGGTTCGCAGAACGTTCAAACGAAGCCAATTCCACTCAGTGGCCAGATGCCTACCTTTAAGATGTTTAATGGCGAGATTTACTCATTTATCTTTGTAGCGATCTTTGTTGGTATTGCCTACTGGATCATGCTTAACAAGACAGTCTTTGGCTTTAACTTACGAGCAACTGGTCTATCTTTCCGTGCAGCGCGATCAAGCGGTGTTAATGCACCAGGAATGATCTTCATTACAACTGTTCTTTCAGGTGCAATCGCAGGACTGGTTGGACTCGGAACTCTGCTCTCGGATACTCACTCATACAGCATGGCATTTCCGTCGGGCTTTGCCTTCACTGGGCTATCACTAGCGCTCTTGGGTAGAAATCATCCGATCGGAATCTTCTTTGCAGCATTCCTCTGGTCATTCCTCGAGCGCGCAGCACCAGTGCTGGAATACGAAGGTGTGCCACCAGAAATTGTGATCGTGATGCAGGGAACAATCGTCCTCTCGATTGTTATTGCCTATGAAGTTGTGGCACGCATCAACTTGAGCCAACAGCAGCGAGCAGTCGGTAAGGCAAATGTTGAACTTGTAAAGGAGTCCAAGTAATGGCTACCGATACTAAGAAAGAAATTAAAGCGCCAAGTAAGGTGAAATCACTCTTTAAATCTCCAGCGCGAATTACGCTGATGATTGCCGGCATTTTCTTTATTCTGGCTCTTGTCGAGAATTTGACTGGCGCAACAGATATCACTTCACCAGGTACATCAGGTGCGACTCTTCGCTTTGCTATTCCACTTCTTATGGCTGGTCTCGGTGGACTATGGGCAGAACGAGCTGGTGTTATTAACATCGGTCTTGAAGGAATGATGATTGTTGGAACATGGACTGCGGCTTGGTTTGGCTATCTTCATGGTCCATTGATGGGCTTTGTAGCTGCTGCAATCTTTGGTTTAGCATCTGGATTCTTTCACGCAATCCTTACAGTCAAGATCGGTATCGATCAGGCGGTATCTGGACTTGCAATCAACCTCATTGCAGCCGGTGGAGCTAGATATCTCTCAGGTGTCTTCTTCCCAACTGTAGGTGGCGATAGAACTGTCTCGCCTCCAGTTGATTCCTTCCCAACTTTCACTATTCCCGTCATCGCACCAATTCTTGAAAGTATTGATGCGCAGAATATTTTCTTTATCTCAAATCTTGCGGGAATTCTTCACGGATTAACTAAAGATGTTTCGCTTGTAACAATTGCGCTATTGCTACTAGTCCCACTGACCTCATGGATTCTCTGGCGTAGTAAGTTTGGTTTGCGTATGCGCTTCTCTGGAGAAAATCCAATGGCAGCAGAATCTCTTGGTATAAACGTGTATCGCATTCGATATATCGCGATCTCAGTCTCTGGAATGCTGGCATCCCTTGGTGGCGCATATTTGGCAGTAGTTGCTGCATCTGTGTATCGCGAAGGACAGACTGCTGGTCGCGGCTTTATCGGGTTAGCAACGGTCATCTTTGGTAACTGGAAACCGGGTGGGGTTTTTGCTGGCTCAATTCTCTTTGGATTTACAGATGCACTTCGAGTGCGCCAGAGCGAATCAGTGATGTCACTGATTATGGTTGCAGGAATTGTGGCGCTAGCTCTCTCTATCTTCTACTCGATTAATCGTCGCTGGAAGCCAGGACTTATCTCAGGATCACTCGCACTTGTAGCTTGGTGGATCCACCAACGTGTAGATGTTATTCCACAAGAGTTTGTCACTGTATTCCCTAACTTTGCAACGCTGATAGTTCTTACCTTCTTAGCCCAGCGATTAACACCGCCTGCCATGGCCGGTATGCCGTATCGCCGCGGCTCGGAATAGTGATGTAGATGACCGTAAATTGGAATTCACCTGTCTTAGCGAGCCTGCAACCGGTCGTTGATGGTGCAAAGCTCGTGCATATCAACCACGAGAAGATCACAGAAGTAGCACATTGGATGGCCTACGAAGAGTTTGCCAAGCCAGATGGCTCAATGCTCTTTGACTTTGGTAACGATCCTGATGTAATTATGGATTTCACCTTGGTTGTGAATACGATGAACTTTGCCTTCACAGACTTTTCTACCGGTGTGAAATTTGAAACAGATTACATGGGTAAGCGCTGGTGTGATTCGGAAGCGATGCTGGCTTGTCTACATCGCGCCATCAACGCAGGGATCCCATTCTTTAGTGGTGAGTATCTTGCGAAGCTCACACGGAAAGATCTGGAATCAGTATTTGCAGGAACGATCGAGATGCCGATGCTCGATGAGCGTGTGGTGCTCTTTAACGAGGTAGGTCGCGTCTTGGTCGAGAAGTACCAGGGTCGTTACTCCAATTTTGTTCGATCTTGCGCCCCACGTCTCTATGCCAACGGCGATGGTCTCCTTGAACGTTTAACCACTGAGTTTCCTCGTTTCCGTGATGTCAGCATGTATCACGGCTCAGAAGTTCATATCTTTAAATTAGCCCAGCTTGGTATTTGGGGAATGCATCTTGCACTCTCACCACGTGGGGCATGGAAGTTAGAGGATGCAGATAATCTCACCGCATTTGCTGATTACATAGTTCCGGTTGGTCTGCGCGTGATGAATATCTTTGAATACACGCCAGAGCTTGAAAAGCAGATTATTAGCCTGGTTGAGGTAAAGCGAGATAGTGAAGCTGAGATTGAACTTCGCGCTAGCTCGATCTACGTCATTGCCAAACTCACTGAAGAAATAAACAAGCGTCGCCCTGGAATGGATCCGCTATTGCAACCACAAGTTGATTTCCGTTTCTGGAAGACGTATCACGCTACACATTGGCCACACCATCTAACAAAGACTGTGATGTACTAATAATGAAGATCTACTTTGCTGGACCGCTCTTCACACCGTATGAGCGAACATTTATCGATCAATGCGCAAAGCGTATGCGTGATGCTGGAATGGAAGTCTTTGTGCCTCATGAGATTGCGCTGCCAGATCCAGTAACTCCTAAGTTCATCTTCGATACCGATGCCCGAGAGGTTCTTGGTGCAAATGTAGTTTTAGCTCTCCTTGATGGACCCATGGTCGATGATGGAACTGCTAATGAAATCGGTATTTTCTGGGCTGAGATGCGCCACGATAAGAGCAAAAAAGGAATGATTGGTTTGGTCACAGATACTCGCGTGATTCGTGATCGAAATATGATTGATGGAAAGGGCATTAACCTCTTCGTTCGCGGATGCGTGGAAGATGCTGGTCATGTAGTTGATAGTTTTGATAAAGCGTTTGAGATTCTGCTCAAGTGGCAGCAAGAAATAGACTCCTAATTTGGCTGGTTCTTATGCGTCAATAATGCGCAAGCCCCATGCTCTATCGACAGTTGGATTTGGTGCACTTGGCCGAATTCCGATGGCGATGAATACAGTGGCGATCGTATTTCTAGTCTCAGATGTCCGAGATTCTTTTGCACTGGCTGGCCTTACCTCAGCTTTTTACACCATGTCGGGAGCGATTTTCAGTCCGCGCGTTGGAAAACTAGCCGATCAATATGGCACCCGCTCTGTCTTGCTTCCAGTTACTGCCATCAACGCAGTTGCTACGTTAGGTCTTCTCTATTTCATAAATCACTCGACAGTTGGACTTTTGTTAATTGCGGCGGTCTGTGGTGGTACTTTTCCAAATATTGGTAGTTACACACGTACCCGCTGGAGTAGATCAATCGATGATCAGAAAGAACTTAGCTCTGCGCTCTCTCTCGAATCAGTCTTTGATGAAACTGCCTTTGTTGTAGGACCAGCCCTCGCTGGATTTCTACTCTCACTGTATGGATCACGCTCCCCACTATTGGCAGGAATCGTTTTTCTCGTAATCGGAGGAATCGGTCTCGCTCTTACAAGTACAGATCACGGTGGCTTTGAGCGAGTCCACGATGATCACACTCGCGGAATTCTGGCGATTCCATATGTGAAATCACTATTGCTCTCACTTATTGCACTTGGACTTCTCTTTGGTTCAAATTTTGTTGTCATCATTGCAGTTGCGAAAGAAGCTGGACGAGTAAGTGAAGGTGGGCTTTGGGTTGGTTTGTACCCAATAGGAAGCACGGTCTCGGGACTTATATATGGATTTATCCATTGGAAAATTTCTAGCTCAATCAGATATACAGTCTCGTTAGCTGTGATGACCGTATGTACATCAGGCATTCTTTTCTTTCAGGATCTGGATACGATTGTTTTCTGGATCATCATCTCGGGCGTCGCAATTGGTCCAGCGCTCATCTCTGCCAACGCTTATATGAAGGAGCTTGTACCGCTTAGTCGCCTCAATGAAGCTTTTGCCTTCGTCAGCGCAGCACTTTCTATCGGAGTTACGATCGGAAGCACCTCAGCCGGCTTGATTGTCGAAAAGTTTGATGGGTGGACCGGCTTTTATTTCATGACAGCAGCAACCGCTCTTGCCACACTTATCTCCTGCTTTGGATGGGGTTTCCACAAAAGTGAAGTCGGGGAGGAGCAAGTATGAAGGTAATTCTTGATACCGATCCTGGCATTGATGATGCTCTCGCATTTATCTTGCTCAAAGCAATGCCCGAAGTATCTCTCCAGGCAATAACTACGACTCATGGCAATACAACTGTTGAAAAATGTACGACTAATGCTCTCAAGCTCGTCGAGCTTCTAGGTATGAGAGATATTCCAGTAGCTATGGGAGCAACAGAACCTTTAGTAAAGGCACTCTCAGTTGCAGAAGAGACCCACGGAGATACTGGTTTGGGACATGCCGTGCTACCGAATCCAACAACGAAGATTGTTGAAAGCAACGCTGCAAATTTGATTATTGATATTGTCAATGCAAATCCAGGTGAAATCACAATTCTTTGTATTGGCCCTGTTACTAACTTGGCTCTAGCGCTTCTTAAAGATCCATCACTGCGTAAGAAGATCAAGAACGTAGTATCGATGGCCGGAACAATTCACTATCCAGGTAATGCCACCCCATCATCTGAATACAACGTCTTCTGTGATCCAGAGAGCTTCGATATTCTCTTGCGTTCCGGGATCGATCTGACAATTGTTCCTCTTGATGTCACCTATCAATGCCTCTTCACTAAGGCACATATTGAGCGATTAGCAGGTGCACGAGAAGATGTTCGTAACTTTATCGATCGATCTACCGCCTTCTATATGGAATTTCACGCCGAGTATCAAGGTATTCAAGGGTGTGCGATCAATGATCCTTTAGCTGCAGCGATTTTGGTAAGACCAGACCTTGTAGAGATGCGCGACTATTACGTCGATATCGAGTTACACGGTGAATTCACCACTGCAAAGATTTCGGCAGATCACTTCAACGCCTCAGGCAAGGCACCGAACGCAAAGGTGGCGATGGAAGTTGATGTGGATGCATTTATGGACTTTTTCATCGAAAGGGTCAAGAGGTTATGAGCCAACTACAGCACCACATTCATCTCAAAGAAGGTGATGTCGGTGAGTATGTACTTATGCCAGGAGATCCTGGTCGCGCTGAAGTGATTGCTCGCCATCTCGATAACGCTGTACATGTTTCAACCAATCGTGAATACGTTACCTACACCGGCTTTCTTGATGGAGTAAAGGTCTCAGTTACCTCAACTGGTATCGGCTGTCCTTCATCTGCAATTGCTATGGAAGAACTTGTACGCGTTGGCGCAAAGACCTTTATCCGTGTGGGGACTTCAGGTTCCATTCAACCCGGAACTCAATCTGGTGAGTTAGCGATCGTTACCGGTGCAATTCGCGATGAAGGAACATCCCTTCACTACATGCCGGCAGATTTTCCAGCAGTGGCGCACTATGAAGTTGTGCAGGCGCTTCGAAAGGCTGCAACAGCAAAAGGGTTGGCTCACAGAGTGGGCATCTCGCAATCTAAGGATTCTTTCTACGGTGAGGTCGAACCCGAGCACTCTGGTGTGACACAACGTCTACTGGATCGATGGAAAGCGTGGGAGATCGGCGGGGCCATCTGTTCTGAGATGGAAGCCTCCACATTGTTTATCGTTGCTTCTATGCTTCGAGTACGCGCCGGAGGAATTATGGTGATGCATGGTGAAGGCGAACTCGGTTCACTCGAACCACTGATTGAAACAGCTGTATTGGCAGTACGTGAACTAATCAAGGGAGATCAGAATGCTTAACGATGAGAAGCAATATCACATTCAATTAAAGAAGGGTGATGTCGGAAAGTATGTTCTCTTGCCTGGAGATCCTGGACGTTGTGAGCCAATCGCCGCACTCTTTGATAACCCTGTTCATGTAGCAAGTAACCGTGAATACACCACATATACTGGAACACTTGATGGAGTTAAGGTCTCTGTCACATCGACCGGAATCGGCTGTCCCTCTGCTGCAATTGCGCTAGAAGAACTAGTGCGAGTGGGTGCAGATACATTTATTCGCGTCGGCACTTCAGGACATATTCAACCCGATAGCGTCTCCGGCGAACTCGCAATTATCTCTGCTGCAATTCGCGATGAAGGAACATCAAAGCATTACATGCCGATTGAATTTCCAGCTATCGCTGATATCGATTTAGTGATGGCATTGAAGCGAGCTGCTGAGAAAAATGGTGCGCGCTATCGCATTGGAATTACCCAGTCGAAGGATTCTTTCTACGGTCAACATGAGCCTGAGCGCATGGGTGTTGCAGTAGATCTTCTTAATCGCTGGAAGGCGTGGGAGATCGGCGGGGCTATCTGTTCTGAGATGGAGGCATCGGCGCTCTTTGTGATTGCCTCAATGCTCCGAGTCCGCGCAGGTGGCGTCATGATGGTTCATGCGAAAGAGCCAATGCCACCGTTAGATATCTTGCTCAACACATCTATCGATGCGCTACGTGAAATTATCGCCTTCGATAAAGCTAATGGCCGCCCAGTAAATTAAGCCTTGCCGGCTCTCTCTACCGCAGCAAGCATCATCGACCAGAACTTATCGAAATCAAGCTCGAGAGCAACATCAACATTGGCAGTTGATCCGCTGCGATTGTAGATATCAACAACGGTTGCACCGCGAGTGAATTTTCCATTGAGTTCAATTTCTACATTGCATCTACGAGTCTTTATAACTGTACGATCGATTAGAAGCGCAACAGCCACAGGATCGTGCAGTGGTGGATCTGGCATCTCGAAGACATCGTTATAGGTTGAGGCAAAGAACTTAAGCAAACCGATCACAGTCTTGGAGAGATCAGTTCCCATCGCCTCAAGTTTGGCAAAAATAGGCTTAGTTACCAGTGCCTGATGTGTGACATCAAGGCCACACATAGTCAGCGGGATTCCTGATTTCATCACAACATCTGCCGCCTCTGGATCCATCCAGATATTAAATTCTGCATATGGAGTGCGGTTTCCACGTGATGCGCTTCCACCCATAAAGACGATCTCTGCAACATTGCCGCGAAGGTTGGGATAGAGCTTAAGAAAGAGCGCAATATTTGTCAGTGGACCAGTTGCAACAAGAGTTACTTTCTCAGGGTGCTCGCGTACTACCTTTGCAATGAGATCAACACCTGACATCTTTTCAAGTTCGAATGCAGGTGGTGGTAGCGGAGCACCATCGAGTGCGGTCTCACCATGAATATCTGTAGCTGCTTCTATATATCCAAGGATTGCATTGCCAGCACCTTCTGCAACCGGAACGTTGATCTTTGCAAGTGCACAGATCGAGAGTGCATTGGCGGTGACCTTTGCAATAATTCCATTTCCGGAGACAGTTGTGATTGCCAAAAGATTAATTGCCGGGTTATGGGCAGCTAAAATCATGGCAAGTGCATCATCGTGACCAGGATCGCAGTCGAGAACTATCGGAGTTGGCTTCATACGCGTGAGTTTAACGAAAAAGGGACTTCTCAGTAAGAGGCTGCGCAGTTAAGATATGAAGATGGTCACAACCGCCGCAGCTCTCACCGATGGCTCGCTCTCTTCGATCAAGGGATTTTTAAAAACACTTTCTCCCGTTGATCAAGTAGGTGCTGATGCGCGCGCAGCGATGCTGGCAACTCGAAGCATAAAAACTGCAAGTAAAAAATGGGCGATCGATATGGCAATTAGCATGATCGACTTAACAACTCTTGAAGGTGCAGATACTGATGGCAAAGTAAAAGCTCTCTGCAATAAAGCAATTCGTCCAGATCCAACTGATCCGAGCGTTCCACATGTTGGTGCGATCTGTGTCTACAACGACATGGTTACTGTTGCTCGAAAGCAGCTAGATGAAAGTGGCGGCCACGATATTCCGGTAGCTGCAGTCTCAACAGCATTCCCATCAGGACGAGCATCCTTGGAAGTCAAAGAGCGCGATACAAAGGATGCGATCGCAAACGGCGCGACTGAGATCGATATGGTCATTGATCGCGGCGCCTTCCTATCGGGAGATCTTGAAAAGGTCTTTAGTGAAATCGTTTACATTAAATCCCTATGCGCAGATAAGGCCCATCTCAAGGTCATTCTTGAGACTGGTGAGCTTGTTACCTATGACAATGTCCGAAAGGCGAGCTTCCTAGCGATGGCAGCTGGAGCAGACTTCATCAAGACAAGTACCGGCAAAGTGGCACCTGCTGCAACGGCACCTGTTGTACTCGTGATGCTTGAAGCTGTCCGAGATTTCTATCAAATGACAGGTGTTCGCATCGGCGTAAAGCCAGCAGGTGGAATCAGAACAACAAAGGATGCCATCAAACAACTTGTACTTGTAAAAGAGACTGCAGGAGATGAATGGCTCAACCCAGGGCTATTTAGAATCGGAGCAAGTGCTCTGCTTAACGATCTCTTGATGCAGAGACAAAAGTTAACCTCTGGCCACTATGGTGGAGCTAATTACGTGACGTTGGATTAAGGAAACCCCAATGACATTTGAGTACTCCAGCGCACCTGAATCAAAGGCGATCGTCACGATTGATCCTGTCTACAAGCTTTTCATCGGCGGTAAGTTCGTAGCGCCAAAAGCTGGCAAGACTTTTACAACAATTAATCCTGCCACCGAAGAAGTATTGGCAAAAATTGCCTACGCAGAAAAATCAGATATTGATAAGGCAGTTAAGGCGGCACAAGAAGGTCTTAAAGTCTGGTCGAAGATGGCTCCATCAGAGCGCGGTAAGTATCTCTATCGCATTGCTCGCATCATGCAAGAGCGCGCACGCGAATTTGCTGTCCTTGAAACAATGGATAACGGAAAACCAATCCGCGAGACACGCGATGTTGATATTCCTTTAGCTGCGGCACACTTTTTCTATCACGCAGGGTGGGCAGATAAGTTAGAGCACGCAGGTGTTGGCAATAATCCAAAGCCTTACGGAGTTGTTGGCCAAATCATTCCTTGGAACTTCCCGCTCTTGATGCTCTCATGGAAAATTGCTCCAGCACTTGCAACTGGAAACACTGTTGTCCTAAAGCCAGCAGAGACAACTCCGCTGACAGCACTGTTATTTGCTCAGGTCTGCCAACAAGCAGAACTTCCAGCTGGTGTTGTAAATATTGTTACAGGTGACGGTGCAACAGGTGCTGCCATCGTTAACCACCCAGGAATTAACAAGATCGCATTTACTGGATCAACAGATGTTGGAAAGTTGATTGCACGCTCAGTCGCTGGTACAGGTAAGGGTTTAACCCTTGAGCTCGGCGGCAAAGGTGCCAATGTCGTCTTTGAAGATGCACCCCTTGATGAGACTGTCGAGGGAATTATCAACGGCATCTTCTTTAACCAAGGACATGTCTGCTGCGCCGGATCACGTCTTCTCATACAAGAGAACATTCAAGATGAATTTCTTGAAAAACTTAAGCGCCGCATGTCTCAGATTCGACTCGGTGATCCGCTAGATAAGAACACCGATATTGGCGCAATTAACTCTCGCGAACAGTTAGAGAAAATTACAGAGCTGGCACTTTCAGGGGATACCGAAGGCGCAGAGCGATACTCAGCTGCCTGCACAATTCCTGCTAAGGGATTCTGGTATCCACCAACCTTCTTTACCGGCGTCACACAAGCACACCGCATCGCGCGCGAAGAGATCTTTGGACCCGTTCTCTCTGTGATTTCATTTAGAACTCCACAAGAGGCGATCGAAAAGGCAAACAACACACCATTCGGATTATCTGCCGGAGTCTGGACAGATAAGGGATCACGAATCCTCTGGACTGCAAAGCATCTGCGTGCAGGTGTTATCTGGGCAAATACATTTAATAAATTTGATCCTGCCAGCCCATTTGGTGGCTATAAGGAATCTGGTTGGGGTCGCGAAGGCGGACGCCACGGACTTGCTGCTTACTTGAAGGGAGCAAAGTAATGTCGAATTCAAAGTCACGTCTTGATGTGAAGAAGACCTACAAACTCTTTATCGGTGGAGCATTCCCACGTAGCGAATCCGGCCGCACCTATGAAGTTAAAGATGCCAAAGGTGAGTTCGTTGCAAATCCATCTCTTGCATCCCGTAAAGATCTTCGTGATGCCGTTGTTGCAGCACGTAGCGCACACGGTGGCTGGGCAGGAGCGACAGCATTTAATCGTGGACAGATTCTTTATCGCATCGCAGAGATGATGGAAGGTCGTAGCGCACCATTTATTCACGAGATTGTTGCACTTGAAGGCGTAACACCAGCAGCTGCAAAGAAGCAGGTGGAAGAAGCGATCGATCTCTGGGTTTGGTATTCCGGATGGTGCGACAAGATCGGTTCAATTTACGGCTCAACAAATGCTGTTTCGGGCTCTTTCTATAACTTCACAATTCCTGATTCACTCGGCGTAGTTGCAGTCTTTGCACCAGCAAAGCCTTCACTACTTGGACTCGTGCATTCACTTGCACCAGTACTTGCCGGTGGAAATACAGCAATCGTTATTGCCAGCGAGAAGTACCCACTGAGTGCGATCACGCTGAGCGAGGCGATCGGAACAAGTGATGTACCTGGGGGAGTAGTCAATATCCTCACTGGATCAGCAGCCGAACTTGCTCCATGGGCGGCATCTCATATGGATATTGATGGCATTGATGCCACCGGTCTTAGCGCTGCGCAAGAGAAAGAAGTTCGCATTGCAGGAGCAGATAACCTCAAGCGAATTTCAACCTTTAAAGATGGTGCCAGCCCACAGCGCGTTCTCGCATTTATGGAGAATAAAACTGTCTGGCACCCAATCGGGGTTTAGTTCTTAGAGGAAATAGTTTCCAGCCATAGAGAGATCATCGCTGGAACATCTACCTTCATCGCCACCTTCACGTTTGGTGCTTTAGCGTGAGTGGATTCAGGCTCTTCATCTTTCCATTCGCGGCGATCACAGAGCGTCTGTCCTCGACTTGGTCCAAATGTTGTATCCACAACAACTTTGAAGGTTTCATAGCTAGATAACTCTGGACGAATTGCTGTGGCAACTGCGCCGTAATCTCCGAGTGTTACATCATGCCCAACTTGCTTGATGAAGTGCTCAATCAAACGTCCAGCAAAAGTTGTGCAATCGGTACCTTCGGCAATTAGTGCAGCGGCTTGTGCCGCACTGACGCGAGGTTCCATAAAGACATCAAGTCCATACATCGTGATTGGAACGCCGCTACTAAAGACAATTGCAGCGGCTTCTGGATCATGCCAGACGTTAAATTCTGCAGCAGGTGTTGCATTGCCAGAGGAAGCAGATCCACCCATCAAGACAATTCGCTCTAGCTTTGCAGCGGTCTCTGGGTATGAACGCAGAAAGAGTGCAATATTTGTAAGCGCTGCTAGCGGAACAAGAGTGACAGGACCATCTGCACCTTCGACCAGATCGCGCAGTAACTCAACAGCTGGACGTGGATCGAGTGCGCGAGTAGATAGCGGTGTTCCTAAATCTCCAAGTCCATCACTGCCGTGGATATATTCGGCATAACGAGGCTCATCAATCAGTGGACGCGTTGCTCCACTTGAAACAGGGATATTTCCAGCACCTGCTGCATCTAGAACTTTGAGAGTATTAATGACAACCTGCTTGAGGTTGGTATT
>CANLFL010000003.1 GCA_947489825.1 Candidatus Nanopelagicaceae bacterium | reverse complement strand
TGAAGGCGCTATCAACTCGCAACGATGCACCTGAGCGTGCATCGCGTCCGTATGACCGCGATCGAGATGGATTCGTTCTTGGTGAAGGGGGCGGAATACTTATTCTTGAAGAGTACGAACATGCAAAGGCGCGTGGAGCAAAGATTTACTGTGAGCTTGTTGGACAAGGTTTGAGCTCAGATGGTTATCACATCGCAGCCCCAGACCCAGAAGGTGCTGGCGTACAACGTGCAATTAAGTTCGCACTAGCCAATGCCAATCTCTCAACAAAAGATATTGTTCATTTAAATGCGCACGCAACATCTACTCCGGCAGGAGATGTTGCAGAGGCGAACGCACTGCGCTTAGCCCTTGGTAGCGATATCGATCACGTTGCAGTCTCTGCCACAAAATCAATGACCGGCCATTTACTTGGTGGCGCCGGTGCTATCGAATCTGTATTTATTGTTAAAGCCCTCCAAGAGCGTTTAGCTCCACCCACAATCAACATTGAAAATCTAGATCCGGCAGTTACCGTTGATGTCGTGCGAGATAAGGCGCGAGCACTTCCTGCAGGCCAGATTGCTGCGCTCAATGACTCCTTTGGTTTCGGTGGTCACAACGTTGTATTGGCATTTGCTACTCTCTAAGCATGGACACGACGCAGGTTGACCCACGCGATCCTGTACTTCGAATTGAGAAGTTGCTTGATCCCGGCAGTTGCCAACTTTTATCTGAAAACAATAAATGTGGCATGGTGGCTGCGACAGGAAACGTTGCTGGAAATAAAGTGATTGTCTTTGCCTCCGATGCAACGGTAAAGAGTGGCGCACTTGGTATTGATGGTTCCAAAGTAATCGTGGGTGCATATAAAAAAGCGATGGCCTCACAACTTCCCATCATTGGCATCTGGCACTCAGGTGGAGCGCGCTTAAGTGATGGCGTGGCATCCCTTGATGCATTCGGTGAAGTATTTCAATCAATGATTTCGGCAAGTGGTCGCATTCCACAACTCTCACTTGTACTTGGACCCACTGCAGGTGGCGGTGCATATGGCCCAGCACTGACCGATGTTGTTGTGTTGGCACCTGAAGGTCGCATCTTTGTTACAGGTCCTGATGTTGTTAAGAGTGTGACCGGTGAAGATATTGATATTGCATCCCTTGGTGGGCCAGAGGCGCATAGTAAGAACAGCGGTGTTGCCCACGTGATCGCAGCCAGTGAAGATGAAGCATTTGCAGAGGTAAAAGACCTCGTCTCACTCTTTGCAGATCAGGGACACTTTGATGTCAACTTGGCTGACAGCGATCTTTCAATTCATGTGCCAGCTGTGACAAAGAGAGCCTACGAAGTACATCCGCTGATCGATGCCATTCTTGATCGCGATGGTGCCAAACTAGAACTCTTGCCGGTCTGGGCTGCCAATATGACAACGGTGCTTGGTCGCTTCGGTGGTCGCACAGTTGGAGTCGTTGCAAATAATCCACAACATTTAGGCGGCGTCCTAGATTCAGCTGCGGGTGAGAAGGCGGCACGCTTTGTCCGTACCTGTGACGCATTTGGAATACCACTTATTGTTATTGCAGATGTAACAGGATTCGCTCCTGGTTCAGGGCAAGAATGGGAAGGCGCTGTCAGGCGCGGTGCAAAATTGCTGCACGCCTTCGGTGAAGCTGTTGTTCCGCGCGTAACACTGATTACTCGCCGTGCCTACGGTGGTGCTTACGTTGCGATGAACTCTAAATCCCTCGGTGCTACGCGCGTATTTGCTTGGCCTCACGCTGAAGTAAGTGTGATGGGCGCTGTTGCTGCAGTGCGAGTACTGCACCGCAGATTGCTGGCAGATCTTCCAGAGAGTGCGCGCGCAGATATGGAACTTGAGTTAGCAGCCGAGCATGAAAAGATTTCGGGTGGTGTAGCTCGCGCAGTAGAGATCGGTGCAGTTGATGAAATTATCGAACCATCTGCAACGCGCTCAGCGCTAGCTAGAGCTTTAGCTGCAGCGCCTCACCGCCGTGGAGCGCACGGCAATATTCCGCTCTAATTACTAACTACTTGTGGCTAGTTAGAGACTGCGAAGGTCACTGAGACTGTCGATGTGACAGTCTTTTCAATTGTTGATGTGTCATAAGCGCCACCATCAGAGACCATTGTGGAATCTGGGGTTGTTACTTGGAAGACACCGCTCTTTACGCTTTGGACAGAGCCAACACTGCCACCAACAGCCTTTGTAATAGCAACGGCGCGAGTCTTAGCATCCTTCATCGCTTCTTCAAGAAGTTGAGGGCGAAGATCTGGCAAGGTAGAGATGTAGTACTGCGGACCATAATTATTTACATTAACGCCGCTTTGTAGAAGTGAACCAATTCCTTGTGAAAGCGTGTAGACAAGTTGCACATCACTTGTGCGCACTGTGATATCGCGAGAGGCGCGATAAGAAATAATACGACCAGTGTTGTTACCGTTCTGATACTCCTCATTGCCATACGTTGAGACCGCACCCAGAGTCAGTGCGCTAGCTGGGATTCCGCCTTTAGTCAGGTAAGCGCTCACTGCATCAACATCTGCTCCGACTTTTCTGACGGCGTCGGCAACAAGTGGGCTAGAAAGAGCAACATTGAGTGTCCAGACCACATTGTCGGCAGTTGCCGTTGTCTTTGCAGATCCAGTGACAGTAATTCCGTTATCGGTACGTGCAGCAAAACCTGCACCTACTTTTACAAGTCCGCCTCCGACAGCCAAGGCCATGATGAGGGATGCTGCAATGACTGTAATTGAACGGGACTTTTCACCAGAATTAAATGTGCTCATGTGCATAGTCTAATACTTTTTTTAAGAAATTAGATTGCACGAAGCGCCATTACCTCTTCCATTTCGACACCACGGAATGGTTCTAGCGCTAGCTCCCAGGATTCTCCCAATAATCTCTGGAACTCCTCACGAAGTGACTCCTCATCAAAACCTTTTCCTAAAGTTTGCACGATGAGGTGCTCTGAAATCATGATGCTTCCCATTCCATCAATGACACTTCTATGAATTCCAAGATCGGGCGTGAAGCGAAAGAACTCTCCCCCAATTTCACTCTCTTCGCGCACTTCAAAGCGCAGGTAATGCCACGCCTTCAACGCTGTTGCAACTTTGGCTGCAGTACCGGTGCGATCTCTAAATTCAAGTGTTGTACGAAATGTTCCTGCAGCTTTTGGTTGTGACTTCCACTCAAGTGCGACCCATGTTCCGAGGATCGATTGCAGACCCCATTCGATATGTGGGCGCAGCGCAGCGGGTGCGCTATGAATAGTTAGAAAACCTGTCACATGTGTTTTAGATATGACAGAGCGACCAGATGAATTCATCTGCTCCATGCGAATCTCCTAGCAAGTCGCGCCCTCATTGATGGCACTGCGTTAACTGCGCGACCTTCCCCGATCCACAGTTTTACTAGTAGCTATATGGTGGCATGAGCGTGGAAAAAGGTAAAGGTCAGGTATTGGTCTAGGCGTAAATAGGGCTAGACTAGGGACCAGTCGGACGCTTAATCAGGACCCGTTTCATGGCAGTAGTGCTTTGCTCGGTATCGCTGGCGCAAGAGGAAGACCGTGTTTGAGGATTTCTCACACACCCACATATCGAAGGAAAAGTAAAACATGGCAACAGGCACAGTTAAGTGGTTCAACTCTGAAAAGGGATTCGGTTTCATTGCAGTTGATGGTGGCGGACAAGATGTATTCGTTCACTACTCAGCAATCCAAGGAAACGGTTACAAGAGCCTTGAAGAGGGTCAGTCAGTTTCATTCGAGGTCGTACAGGGTCCTAAGGGTCCTCAGGCCGATGCAGTGAACGCTAACTAATAGCACCACTAGCTTTATGAGAAAGCCCCGCACATTGTGCGGGGCTTTTTTCATTAATTCGTTTTACTTCTTTGGCTCAGGCGGTACTTCGCCGGCTTTTTTAAGCGCGGCAGCAACTGCCTTGGCGGGAGATAAATCTTTGCCAGCTTTCCATGCATCTAAATACTTCCACGGCAATACCGCACCGCGTCTAACCCACCATGTATCGACAGGTGTTGGCCATGAAATTCCAAAATGCAAATGTGGAGATGTTCCGCGCGCACTTCCTGTTGCACCAACACCGCCCAATCTCTGGCCAGCTTTAACAACTAGCCCTGGTTCGATAGTTTTGTTGATCGACTTTAGATGAGATCCGTAATAACGAACGCCATCGACTCCGATGAGCGAAACTGACATTCCTCCGCGTGTATTTCCAGCGTTAACTTTTCCTGACCATGTATCAATACGATTTACTTCATCGATGATGCCATCAATTGGTGACACAAATGCACAGCCCGCTTTAGCCAAGATATCTGTCGCAGGATAATCGTGATGAGCGCGCGCATAGTCGACTTCACAACCAGCGACAGGAAATACGTAAATTGGCGCAGCTTGAGCAGAGATCGGAATTAGGCAAGAAGTTGTTAGCACTACTGCCGTAAGGAACCGAGGTTTCATGTAATCAGGTTAACGCCGACCTATCTAATTTTGCAGTAACTGCCATATGAGGGACTGTGAGCGCCCACACAATAACGAGTGCCATCCAGAAAAAATCATCGTTAAATTCATTGCCCATAAGGGCTAAAACTCCTGCTATGAGGAATGTTCCAGCAAGGGCTGGTAAGCCAGGAATTACTGCACGAGTAAATGCACTCTGTGCGTCTCCGCTTGCAAATGCTCGCTGAGAAGGCCCGAGCGTCAAAGTAAGTCGTGCGGTATGACGCATCGCGTGCCAACATCCAAAGTAGACGGCAAATGCAATCAGCGGTGGCGCAATCAGAGCCAAGGCAAGTAAGAGCGCGATATCGAGCGACTCTCTCTTTCGATGCAAAAGGAATAAGGTCACGATCGCAATAAGAGC
This sequence comes from Candidatus Nanopelagicaceae bacterium, assembly GCA_947489825.1. The sequence goes on along the minus strand of CANLFL010000003.1, from coordinate 16,215 downwards.
AAAGCCGCTGACAGCATAGAGAATCTCCTGACCAAATCCTTGATGCCAATCAATGAGCGCCGGGTTTACTTGAGCGAGTGCATTGGTACTTGCACTATTTACTAGTGGAATCATCACTGGAGTTGCTCCTGCAGCTACCGCATAGATAGTCCGCGGTAACGCTTTCTTTCGCCCACCACGTCTATCCATCTCGTTGATAAATGCTGTATCTCCGATACCAAAATGTGTAGCGCTCATAAGCAGTACAAAGATAAATCCGACAACGTTAAATTTTAGGATAGCGATTACTGCCACGATCGCGACAAGAACATAGATTGCAATGAAGAGAGCCATCACCGTTGGTTTTGATTTAGGCAGGGTTACAAGGTGATCAAGTGCGCCGTGTGGAATTCCTAGCGCCAGCGCTATCACGGCAATCACAACCTGCCATTGGATGGAAGATTCCCCTAAAAATTGGGAGAAGATCAGAGAGAGGGCGATCGCGATTATTACCGCGATAGAAGAGAAAGTACGTACTTGTGAAAAGAGTCGATACTCAAGATCTCGCATGTCGAACCCCCTGTCGACCAACCATACCAAAGCGCTCTGTGAGAAGATCGGGCGTGGAGAATTTCGGTTACATGGCGATGCTTGCCTTCACTGTCTTCGGTTCAATCTGGCTAGAGATCTTTCTCAAGACCGGCGTCTTGCGGCGATGGAAACGAGCGCTTATCAGCATTCTTCCAATCAGCTCACTCTTTCTGATCTGGGATGCCTATGCAATTGCTCAAGGGCATTGGTTCTTTAATCGTGAGCGTATGTTGGGAATTTATGGACCATTTGATATTCCGCTAGAAGAATTTCTCTTCTTCATCGTTGTTCCATTGGCAGCGATTTTGACGATTGAAGGCGTGACGACAGTAAAACCACATTTGCGCGAAAAAGAGTTCGGAAAGGATGAGAAGTGATTTATAGCGATATTGCAATTGCTGCAGTTGTTGTTGCCGTAATGGTTGATCTCTTCATCTTTAAGAATTCTCTTCTGACTCGCACAGCGTTCTGGATTTCCTATTCGATCATCCTTCCTTTTCAGTTAATAACCAACTGGTGGTTGACCCACCTGCGCGCAGATGGAAAAGCAATCGTGATGTATGACCCCGATTCAATTATCGGCACTCGCATTGCATCTGCCCCTCTTGAAGACTTGCTCTTCGGATTCGCCCTTGTGCTTTCGGTGATGGGATTGTGGGAATTCTGGGGCAGGCGCGGATTCCAGCGCGATAAAGTAAGTAGTTAATCTTCTACCCTCTTCCAGTATCTCTGGGGGTAGCTCACTTGGTTTACTTTCTCCTTGCAAACTCAACAATGAAGTCACTCAGATATAAGTGCTCGTCGCCGGCCATATCTTTGAACCATAATTTAGAGAACTTTCCTAGCCGAAGACAGGTCCTCTTCTTTGCGAGTGACTCTTCTGAATCATCGGGCTGCAGAGACGGGTACCAAAGAGTGTGACCGGGTCTGTCGACAATCTCAACAGGGGTAGACCACTGCTGAGAATTATCTCCTTCACTTAAATCTTTATTGGTGTTGATGCTCATAAACAATTTCCCACCAACCCAAAATGGACCATCTACTCGACCCAACATCATGACCCAGCAATGAATTTCATCGTTCCAACTTACCGATGGCCCCCAGTAGTAGAGCTCATCTCCTTGAGATACAGCTCCGCCGCCCTGGCTTTGGGGAATCTGCAGTGACTTGATCGGCTGACCTACGCCATTCCAATCCACACTGAAGCTGTGACCATTCCATCGCTTTGCCAACATGCCAGGGTTATCCAAATCTGAAATTGCAATTCGTGCCACGCTCACGCATTGGCCTGCGGACTCTTCTGTCGATCTCCACGTTTCTACTGAGAACGGCCCAGGGTATGCGTATTCGCCATAGAACACATAAAGGTAGTCACCGTTTGCGATAGCGCTCGGGTCACCTACTCCGCCTGGAAAACAATAGTTTTTATTTACAGGCAGTCTGATCATTCGGTCGTTTCTATCTTCGAGAATGATTCCCAAGTTTTCCCAACTATCTCCGCCGTCGACAGACTTCATGACTCCAATTCTTGGGGCCGCCTGAATAGAAGAGTCACCTTTGAGTCCGGGTGGCCAGTTATCGTCACTCATTCCCTCGCCAGTTTCTGCTTTGAATAGCAAAGTGCTCGGATAATTCTCATTGTGATATAGCGAGTAGAGAGTTTTACCAGATGGGTCTTGAGGTGATTGATAAATGCTCTCAAACCACACACTTCCATGCAATCCATCTTCTTCTGGTTTGACAACTGGTGGAAGCTTTGGGCGAACGAATTTCTCGGGAGGAAGTGCGAAGGTTTCACTCACCGTCGAGCCTTCGCCAAACTTAAGTTCGTTACCGTCACCCCACACCGGATCTTCGCCATATTTTCCAGGAAAAATTCTGAACTTGTCGCCAATCCAAGCGGTCGACATGTTGCAATCGATAAAGCTACCAAATAGCTGTCGCTCTGTTGGGTGCAGCCGAACGACAATATCTTCAACACCTGTTTCGATTTCTTTCCAATTACTCAATTCTCTTTTCCTTTCGATTAATTTGTTAACTCAAAGAAAACTTGTCCAGAGAAATTTTGTGCAGGTAGTTGGTATTTAGGCAGCACACCTGGGCCGCATGCAGCAGTGCCAACTCCTGAGCAAGCGAAGTCAAAAACAATGTGTGCGGTCGAGCTAGCGCCGAGAAGGTGGTCGTGAGTCGTTTGCGCAATTTCGTGCGGCGACCAAGGCCTCACCGTCAGCCCCACCGGTGATGAGAATTTTGCCTTAAGAGAATGAGCAATACGCACCGAAGAAACCGATGCTCGGCGGCTCGACTCTTGCGGTCTGACAGTTCTTTCCTGCATCTGATCGATAGTTGATGAGAACCAGCCGAGCCTTGTCGCCTGTCCGGTATCTGGGTAAGCGGGGCCGGGGCCTTTCCCGAACCAATTCACCGAAGTATCTGATGTCGCATCAATGATGAACTCAATGCCTGCTCGTGCCCAATGAGACGACCAGACCTTTGGCCAGTGATTGTTGGGGACAGCGTCGAGATCTAACTGCAGGCCGCTTAGCTTACGCGTCCAAGTCCAGATGCAATCGACGGCGGCGTTAGTTGCTGCTGCTCCAACTCGCGTCCTCACTTGAATCACATCAGTACTCAAATTTTCGATAGCGAGAAGTCGTGAGGTAAGTCGATCAAGTCCCAAGAGTTTCCATCGCTCTGCTACCGCAGGAAACTCTCCTTCTCGCCACGCAGTTCTCAGATCATTATCAGTTGGAGCCCGCCACAAAGTAAGTGCCCAATCGGCGATCGCAGTGGTACCAATTCGCAGTGGGCTTCCGGTCACTGCGCAAATTTCGAGTTGATCACTGAGTGAATCGAAGGCAGGTGAAGCCCCAGCAGTGATTGTCAATTCTTGATAAGCGCCCTTTGGCGATGTGCATTGCGCCGTTGACACCACCCAGCCAGCTGGAATAGCCGACGTGTTCACATTGAACTGCAGCCATACCGAGAGCACGCCAGTCCTCTCTTGCAGAACCGAAACTGCTTCTTCAGGCATCTGCAGTACAGCCGTTTCGCGCGCAGAAAGTGGCTGATATTTAATCACACCAGAGTTGATCGTCTTCTGTTCGTCTTTAAATTCCCAGTGGAGAGTCAGGTGTGAAGTGTCGCTGTGGTCGAGTCGGCTGATCATTGTGAGTTTTGAACCAGAGTCGCTCAACTTGAGGCTTACCGGCGTGTAAACCGCAGCAAGGTCGAACAAACTTGCACGCGGCTTGCGATCTGAACTGACAAGACCGTCAATCACGAAATTGCCGTCGTGAACAAGTTCGCCGAAGTCGCCACCATAGTTTGTCTTTGCAACACCGTTTTCAAAAGTCGTGATGCCGTGTTCTAGCCACTCCCAAACGAAACCACCAATTAATCGCGGATATGTATCAAAAAGTTCTTGATACTCGCTTAATCCACCGGGACCAGTTCCCATGGCATGTGCGTATTCGCAGAGAAGTAAAGGCATTTTCCTTCGTCGCGCCTCGAGATTGGCATCCGCTAAGGCCTCTTCTTCGCCCATTCCAACTTGCTCAACAAAGTGAACCGGCGGATACATCATGCTCCACACATCAACGTGCTCGCAGCTTTGATCTCCCTCGTAGTGAAGCGGCCTTGAACCATCTATAGATTTCATCGTCTTTGCCATGGCGGCCAGATTGCATCCCACCCCTGCTTCATTGCCGAGCGACCACATGATTATGCATGGATGATTTTTATCGCGCTCAACCATTCGCCGAGCACGGTCGACTATCGCTCTCTCCCAATTTACGTCATCTGTTGGGTTATCAACCCAATCGACCTTTCCAAAACCATGAGTCTCAAGATCGCATTCGTCGATGATCCAAAATCCCATCTCGTCTGCCAAGTTGAGTAGCAGGCTAGCTGGTGGATAGTGCGAAGTTCGAATGGCATTAATGTTGCTCCGTTTCATGAGCGCCAACTCTTCGCGCACAGTTTCTTCAGGAACCGCTCGCCCAAATAAAGGGTGATGTTCGTGCCGGTTTACTCCTCGAAATTGAATCGGCACACCATTTACTGTCAGCATCGAATCTTCGATCTTGACAGTTCTAAACCCAAACTTCACTTCAACTGTCTCGCCCTCTTGCGAATCGATTGCTGAGCTGACTCGCAGGGTATATAGGTGTGGAGTTTCGGCAGTCCAAGGCAAGACATTTGCGATAGTTGAGGTTTCATTCACCTTCAATAGAGTCTGAGTTTCAACAAGTTGTAATCGAATTGCATGGGCGCTGTCGGGTTGATTCGTTTTGACTTGAACACTAAGAGTTGCAACTCCATCAATCCAGTCCGCCCTAATTGCTACATCTTCGATTGACACTGTTGGCCTGGCAATCACAGAAACATCGCGAATGATTCCGGGCAGCCACCATTCATCTTGATCTTCTAAATACGAGGCTGCGCTGAAAGTAAAAACACGAACTGTCAGAGTGTTCTTCTTCTGTGCAATTCCAGTGAGGTCAAATTCACTTGGCAAGCGACTTCCTCTTACAGAGCCCAGATAAAGGTTATTCCACCACACGTCTGCGGCTCCTTCTATTCCATCAAATCTAAGTACCGCACTCGCTGGTGGAGCATCCCAGTTCACATCTCGCTGATACTCACCGACACCGTTTTCATCTGGTGGATAAGGCGGGTCGATTGCAAAGGGGAAGTTGACGTTGGTATAGCTCGGTAGACCGTGCGGCTTCTTTAGAAAGTTGTCGAGATGAGGCATGACAAAACTTGCAGGCACCGGAATAAGTTCCTCTTCACGCTGCTCAAATTCTGGAACTGCCTCTGCATCGACTACACGAGGGAGCCAGCGAAATCGCCACAATCCGTTGAGGTTGGTGGTAGCGGCGTCGGTCTTGAGAGCAGCCCTCGGCGGCAAAGCGTTCCAAGAAGGATCTCTGCTCTCCAGAGGTTGAACCTTCGAACTCGAATGTGAGTTAGTCAATAGTGAGTCCAGAGACTCGCAGAGTGATGACTTGAAAAGGTCTAAATTGCAGGTCAATAGAGCCGCCGACTACATAGTCGGAAGATGTGGGAACTTCTAAGAAGTCGGTGAGCGAAATCTTTTCGGCTAGGCCAGCGAAAACAATTCGACTGTTGCATCGCCCACCTGTCGACTCGTAGAGCCTAACGATCAAGTCGCCGCTGCCATCTTCGGCCAGCTTGACCGTTTCAATAATCACTTGGGTGGCAGAGCTGCGCACAAGAGGCCCTATCGACCTATTTCCCATTATCTCTCGAGCAGGGAAGTTAAGTTCGTAACCTAGATTTACCGCATCTTCAATCGTTGCAGCCGGGCAAACCTTAAATTTGAAGGAGTGAGCGCCTTGGTCAGCTTCGGGATCGGGAAACTTTGTTGACCGCAGAAGCGAGAACCTCACGTTTGTAACGGTTGCACCATTCAATTCAGTTGTTCTCTGAACATCGAAACCGTATGTTGAGTCGTTTGCGAAGGCAACCCCCCAGTTTCTCTCTTCTATGAAGAGAAATTTATGCTGGCAAGACTCAAACCTTGCGAAGTCCCAGCTAGTGTTGACGTGAGTTGGGCGTTTAACGAAACCAAATTGCGTCTCTGCCGCAACTTCTTCGGCATGGATATCAACTGGGAAGGCAAGCTTGAGAAGTTTCTCAGACTCGTGCCAATCAATTTCTAGCGCGATGTCTAGGGCTTTTGCACCAGGCTGAAGGCGTAAAGTTTGAACTATCGTGCTGATTTTTCCTGACGCAGAGTGCAGGTAGCGCTTCGTCTCTATGAGCGCTGTGCCATCATCTTCTTGTCGCACGTGAAACTCATCAACTGCTTCCAAAACCCTTTTTGAGTTGCGGTAGTGCTCATCAATATCCCACGCATCCCAGCGAGTTGGGTTGTCGTTATGCAGATGTAACTCGTTGGCGGGAAAGCCGGGAGCAATGGCTTCTCGATTTGTTGCTAATGAAATCAAAGAGCAAATTCGTCCGGCTCGATCAATACTGACTCGCAACTCTTCGTTTTCGATCACTACACATTCGCCTTGATCATTAATCGAAGTAGGTTTCGCAGATTTGCGAACCACCCCAATGCTTAGTGCATCAACGTTATCTCTTACAGTTGGCATCGCATTTGCTGTCAATCTTTGAAGCGGTTCACTGACTGTCCTGTCATGTGCCAGCGCGTCTAGCGATGAATTCACAATTTCAAGCAGCTCCTGGGTTATCTCTGCATGCCGGTTCTCAACCTCTTTGTAGACCCAGGCGATGGCTGTACCTGGCAAGATGTCGTGAAACTGCATCAATAGCAGGCTTTCCCAAATTTCTTCCAACTTGATGCTCGGATATTTGGCACCGGTCTTCAACGTTGCATAGCTGGCCCACAATTCTGCCTCTCTCAGAAGAGATTCGTTGCGACGATTGCCATGCTTTGTTCTGTGTTGTGATGTCAGAACTCCGCGATGTAGTTCAAGGTACATCTCACCGCGCCACACGGGAGCGCTTGCGTACTCACTGCGGGCTTGGCCAAAGAAGTCATCAACTGCGCCCATTTTTACCTTGGGTGAGCCCTCAAGATTATTTGTTCTGTAAGCCGCGGCGATCATTTCGCGAGTTGGCCCACCACCACCGTCACCCCAACCAAAAGGCACAAGTGAAATTGAAGATCGACCCTTTTCAGAGAAGTTTCTTTCTGCGTGAGCTAGCTCTTCACCTGAGAGCTCAGAGTTGTAAGTATCTGCGGATGGAAAATGTGTGAAAACTCGTGTGCCATCTATTCCCTCCCACCAAAAAGTGTGGTGCGGCATTCTATTCACCTGATTCCAAGACATCTTCTGGCTTAGAAATGATGTAATACCTGACTGCGTGACTATCTGAGGAAGCCCCGCTGAGTAGCCGAAAGAATCTGGCAGCCAGGCTTCTCTCGCATGCATTCCAAAATTGTCCTGAAAGAATTTTTGACCGTAGACGAATTGTCTTACCATGGCTTCAGACCCTGGCATGTTTCCGTCACATTCAACCCACATTCCGCCGACCGGCTTCCACTGCCCGGTTGCAACTCTCTGCTTTATGCCGGCAAAGACGCTCGGATAGCTATCTTTGATCCATTTGTAGTGTTGGGCAGATGATGCAGAAAAAATAAAATCTTCATGCTGATCCATCAGACTCAACACATTGCTAAAGGTTCTTGCACACTTGCGAACCGTCTCGCGAATAGGCCACAACCACGCAGAGTCGATGTGGGCATGGCCAGTTGCGATTACTCGATGGCTTGAAGAATGTGCAGGTGATTTCAAAACTGCAGATAACTTCTCTCTAGCTACCGTCGCCGAACCCGAAATATCGCTGGGTTCAACACCATCTAGCATGTCTTCAATCGCTCTCGCAATTACATGCCTGCGGGTGCTGTCTTGAGGCAGACTTACCATCAGGCCCCGCAGCGTCCAAATGTCTTGAGCAAGTTCCCACACCTGAATGTCTCGTCGCGCGATGTGCAATTTCTTTAATTCATAGAGAGCTTTTTCCGGCGCGGTCTCCCAATCTCCAAAGGGTGTCGGCTGGAAGGTGTACTCGCCGGCAACGTCGGGGTTTGCCGCAACTTCAAGATAGAAATCAACCTCTCTCTTTGCGTATTGCCAAGGCAGCCAAGAATTCCTTGGTGCGATGGCCTTAATAGGTGTGCCAGATAAGTCGTATGCAAGGGCCTCTGCCTGAAATCCTGAACGAGAGGTGTTGTAACCGAAATCGATAACTATTTCGGCGGCCAATGATTCTTCTTGATCAGCCATCCAACTTTCTGGAAGTGTTCCGCACACCTTGAGCCAAATGGTCGACCACGCCCTGCCAAATCGCCACCCTAGATCAACACTTTCAAAGTGCTGAGCGGTGGCAAAATCAAAAGCAACCGGTTCGCGCGGCGCTTGCCATGCTGTGATTGAAAGGGGAATGTGGTCTCGGTAAATTGCCGGTGCAAGCTTATCTCTGACAAATCGGTCTAGTCTCTCTTCAATAGATTTTGTATCTTGGTGCATCAGAGCCTCGCTTTCTCTGGTCGAATTTCCACAATCCAAGAATTCTTGTTGCCAGCGATCTCAGAAAGCAACTCACCCGTTAACTCTTTACCCAGCACGGTCGATGAGTTGTGAGTCTCGAGATCAACGACAACATAGTGCTGATTGGCCTCCAGTTGAGTGGGTCTAAACTTTGCCGAATGAGCCGAGTTTTCTAACTTGAGTGACATCACAAGATGAACCTCATTGACGCTGTTGAGGTTTGAACTTAATTGCCAAGCGGAGTTTCTTTCGCCACGGTTTCCGCGGAAAGGAGAATCTGTAAGCGAAAGTAAGGTGGCAGTGGGCAGAATAGGGGCGAAGTGATCCTTGAAAATCTGAAGGTGATAGCTCAACCTTTCCCTAAGTCTTTCGGGCAACTTCGGCAGCGGATAGCTGACGCCAATTCGGTGAACCATGGCAGCACGCATCATCACATCGAATGTTTCAACATCTACATTCATCCAGTTCAATTGCGAAGGGCCGTAATCATTTCTCCACCAGGACCAAGGCCAGTGAAGAATTGCCAGCGGCGGCAGCATGTGGGTCGCACCCCAAAGAACTTGCAGGTGGTGTTCGGTGTAGTCGGGGTCGCTCATAAAGAAGCAATGCACGTGTTTTGCCAAACCTAGGTCGACTCTAAGACCGCCAGATGAGCAGGCCTCAATTAATAGATCCGGAAAGTCCAAACGAATCTGATCTAGAAGTTTGTATAGACCTTCGTAATGTCGAAGCAGGCCATCGCCAGCGCGGTGTCCGTGATCTGTGCGCGTGCAACCGAATCCAGGATCAATATTGAAATCCATCTTGAGCCAGCGTGCCTTCATTGCCGAGACCACATCTTTTACCGAATTGTATGAATGCGTCCACCCTGCAGGCGATCCCAAGCAGACATAACCAAGAAATCCAGGATCGGTTGGGTCAAGGGAAACGGTTCCAACTCCATACGAGGGGTCTGGCCTCAAGCCGCTGTCGTCGCGAGCCATAGCCTCCGGCATTGTTCGACGCAACTCTGACTTTGCTCCTACCGCTTCAAGTTCTATCCAGATTCCTGGCGACATACCCATCTCCAAGATGGACTCTCCAAGATTTGCCAGACCATCGGGAAATCTCGCAAGGTTGACACTCGACCAATCGCCGCGAAGGTCAGTCCACTGGGTATCTAATTTCGATTCACCAAACCAGCCAGCATCAACAACAATCGCGTCGATTGCCATGTTCTTTGCTATCTGCGCGTTCTCGATGATCACATCTGCATTTACTTCAACATCTTCGTAAGGCCACCAATGGTTCCATTCCACTGGTATCGAGTCAGTTGACTTTGTTCTTGGCAACCAATTTTCACGGATTGCTGATTGAAGATTTCTTTGGGCAACTTCTTTGCTCTCAGCAGCTGCAACAATGACACTAGGAGCGTGAACGGTCTCGTTTGGCTCCAAGGATAAATTCAAATTCCAGGTAGAAATTCCCGCTCTGACCGAGCCCCCGGCCAACACATCGACATGCCAGTTGCCACTCCACGCAGGAGAGACGATAACTGTGTATCCGTCGGATTCTCTTATGAAATAAATGATCGGGCTCTCTCCATGGGAAGACCTACCAGAACGAACCCCAAAGAAAGAGTGATGCTGAGTGGTTGCAGCTTTGGGCCGAAACTCATCGCCCCAGGCAGAGGCAAATGATTCGACCCTCCACACTCCCCCTTGTAATCCGAGAGCAGCGCTATCGAGCCTGGAGAGCGAAATCTGGCCTGATGAGATGTTGGTGGCCGATAACTTAAACTCCCATACCGGATAAGTTGAAAGTTGAACTGCACGCCAATCCAGTTTCACGCCTTGTGTTTCTGCAGTTGCAATTACTTCGGCTGGCGAGGAGCTAAGACGGAGCACACTTTTCACGTCAACGACTTGGCCAGCGATTGAGACCTCGAATGGAATGGCGGAGCTGACCGGATCTCTCTCCAGAAGAAGCTCAAGCAAGGGTGATGTCGCCGCTGATGGTTGGAGTCTAAACGTCATCGTGGAGACAACCTTTCATTCATAACATCATACATTAGGTCATATCACCATAGAAAACTATTGGTTACTCGACCGAACATTACCCTAATGGTATGATGAGAAGCATCACCATACGCTCCCTGACATTGAGGTTATGAAAATGCCAGATTCTCCAGTGCAAATTTTGCATACAGATGCGCCGAAGTTTCGAGTTGGGGTGGTCGGACTGGGTAATGCCGGAACCACCCACATGAAAGCCTTCTCGAAGCACCCGCAAACAATTCTCGCCGCTATCGCAGGAAAAGAGATAGATCGATTACCAATTCTTGCCCAAGAGTTTAACGTCGCCACAACCGCAAGTGATTGGGAGACCTTGGTTGAGGACCCAACTATCGACATCATTAGCATCGCAACGCCAAACTCACTTCACCACCCGATTGCCCTCGCCGCGCTCAATGCTGGCAAGCATGTCTTCTGCGAGAAGCCGCTTTCGATCACCGGCGATCAGGCCCAAGAAATGGTCTCAACGGCCAAGGCCAATAATCGCATTCTCGAAGTGGCATTCAATTACCGTCGTCGAGAAGATATCGGTATGGCTAAAGAATTAGTCTCGTCAGGAAAGCTAGGTCGCGTCTATCACTCCCGAGTCAGCTGGAAGAGAAGGGCTGGCATACCTGGATTGAAGTCGTGGTTCACTTCGGCAACTTTAGCTGGCGGCGGTGCGGCAATCGACCTAGGCCCCCACATCCTTGATTCTCTCTTGTACATGTTGGGCGAGCCACGAGTAGTTGCGGTAAGTGCAGTCATGCATGGCGAACTCGGAAGAGCGGGCTACGGTGGAATGGATAGTACGGTGCAGATGGCGGGTAGTAGCGGCCTATTTGAAGTAGAAGATCTATGCAGCGCACTATTGAGGTTAGACGATGGCTCATCAGTTGCCCTAGAAATAACTTGGGCTTCTCACGCCGTCGATGACGAAGACATTTCTTTTGAACTTTTGGGGGTCGATGCAGGCCTAAGAATTTTCATTCCAAGGTATGCCACAGAAGACACCCTCACTTTCTTTGGAGATGAAAACGGCGAACATTACCTTCGTCGACCAAAAATCACATCGACAGGCGAAGGCCACTTGGCTGTTATTAACGAATTCATTGACCGCGTAGTTTCAGGCGAGTTCGGTGCTCAATCTGGCGACTACGCACTCCACAGATCGAAGATCATGGATGCTCTTTATAGCTCAGCCAAGGCCGGAAGAGAGGTAACTCTCTAATGTCTTTGCGAGTAACAATTTGGAACGAAAATATTCACGAACAACAAAAAGATTCAGTCGCCGCAAAAATTTATCCAAATGGAATGCATGGTGCAATTCGAGATCTTCTGCAGAGCGAATTGGGAAGCGGTGTTGAAGTTTTAACTGCCACTCTCGAACAAGACGAACACGGGCTCACTAAGGAAGTGCTCGAAAGAACTGATGTTCTGATGTGGTGGGGTCACGAGGCTCATCCTCAGGTGAGCGACGAGGTAGTGCAACGAGTGTACGACTCTATTCTTGGCGGCATGGGGCTTATCGTTTTACACTCGTCACATTATTCGAAAATCTTTAGAAAACTCATGGGCACAAGCTGTTCTCTCAAGTGGCGTAGCTCAAAAGATAGAGAGTGTGTGTGGAGTGTCAATCCGACTCACCCCATAACCCAGGGTGTTGCTGACCCGATAGTCATTCCGCTGCAAGAAATGTATGGGGAGTACTTCGACATACCAACTCCGGATGAATTGATTTTCATTTCAAGTTTTTCGGGTGGCGAAGTCTTTAGATCGGGTGCCACATGGAGGCGCGGTCTCGGCAAAGTCTTCTATTTCTCACCAGGTGATCAGGACTTTCCGGTCTACCACCAGAAGGAAATCGGAAAAGTCTTAGCAAATGCGGCACTGTGGGCGAAGCCAACGGTTCGCTCAGAACCTATCGATGCAACTTTTCATCCTGATGGATGGTTTTAAGGGAGCTAGCGACCCAACCCGACCTGTAATCCGCGCATAATGTACTTCGAGGCAAAAGTAAGCATCAACAACGGCACCATCGCCGTTATGAAAAGTCCAGCTGAGGTGAGCGGCTGATCAGTGAGAAATCGCTTACCGATAGATGCCAGGGTCGGCGTCAATAACTTCATTTTTGAATCCTGGATGAGAATGAGCGAATAGATCAATTCATTCCACGTGCCAAGAAACTGCAACACTGCCAAGGTTGCGATTGCCGATGTCCCTAGTGGGCGCACTATCGACCAATAAGTTCTAAAGAAGCCAGCCCCGTCGACCCTTGCCGCCTCTAGAAGTTCATCGGGGATAGCACGAAACGAGAGCGTGCTGAAGAAAATCGCAAACGGTAGACCCGTTGCAACGTAAACCAGTATCAACCCCGAATAATCACCTACCATTCCTAGGCGCGCCAACACCAGGTAGATGGGGATAATCAATACAGGCCCAGGTATCAGCATTACGGATACAAAAGTTGTCGTGAAGAATTTAGCTCCAAAAACTGGAAGTTTCGCTAACGCATAACCGGCTAGCGTGGCAAAGACCAAAATCAAGGTAACAGCGGTCAAAGATACAAATAAGCTATTCATAAAAGCTCTTCCAACGCCGTATTCATTCCAGAGTTTCAGGTAGTTATCAAAGGTCCACTCCTTAGGAATACCGAAGGGGTCTCTCTTGTAATCAACATTGCTTCGAAGAGATGTGGCGACCACAAAGAAAAGTGGATAGATGATGGTCGCGGCCACCAAGCACATTCCAATGAATATTGGCCATCTGGCGCGGGGTGAGAGCCGAGAACTAATTGATGAATCTGACACGCTAGTCCTCCATCTGTAGCTTGAAGACCCGGCTTTGCCACAGGGTCAATAGCCCGATAAAGAAGTAGAGAACCACAGCTAGCGCAGCGCCAGAGCCGAGGTTGCTGCTAGAAAAGGCTCGCAAATAAACAAGGTAATCAATAGTTGTTGTCTCATACAAAGGGCCGCCTGCGGTGATTACAAAAATGAAACCGAAGAGAGAGGAGAAGGTATAGATAAAGTTAATAATGAAGACAAAGCCTAGAACTCTTCTAATATTTGGCAGAGTGATAGACCAAAGCCGGCGCCACCAGCCGGCTCCGTCGATTGCAGCCGCTTCGAAAACCGCCGGATTAATTGATGTAAGCCCGGCAAGAAGTAATAGCGACTGATATCCAAAGCCGGACCAGACCAGGGCAAGAATTATTATGAAAATGCTGTAGTTCGAGTTAATGAAAAACTGCTTGGGCTCGTTGCCAAAGAGCCCTAGAAATTGGTTGACAGAACCGTAATAGCCAAAAGCATTCTTAAAAATTAAACCAATGACGACCACTGACAAAACACTTGGAAGAAAGAAAATTACTCGAAAGAACTTCCAGCCCTTGAACTGCTCAAATAATAGAACTGCCGAAACTAATGCGGCAAAGATCACCAGCGGTACCGAAATTACAAACTTGAAGTTGTTTAAGAAAACTTCATGAACAATCGGATCGGCAAATAGCTCGAGGTAGTTTTTGAACCAGAGCCACTCGAAAGTGAGCCCGTTGGTCTTTGTGAGTGAAATGAAGAGAACGAAGATAATCGGAAAGGCCATAAAACCCGCAACAATGATGAAGCTTGGAAGTACCGCCAACGTACCGATCAACTTTGATTGCCGCATCATCGACTTTCTTATAAATAGTGAGTCTGAAGGCTGGGAGAACTTTCTCTCCCAGCCTTCAGACTGTGATCACTAACCTTCTATTTCGCTATTTCTTGTTCATAGGAGGCTTTCAACTGCGCCACCGCATCTGCGGGTTTGATAGCGCCGCTGAATACTCCAGAATTGACCCGGTAGAACAGGTCAATTGTGGCCTGAGGCATAACACTGTCAAAGGCGAAAGTTACGCCGTCGGTTGATTGTGCCAGCTGCTCGAATTGCTCCTTGAGTCGAGGGTTCTTGATCATCGACGAGTCTCCGTCTTTGTGGTTGGAACCCTGAGTTTGGTAGATCTCAACGAAGCGATCCTGGTGCTCAGGTCGAGCGATGAACTTCAAGAACTCGGCAGCGAGCGCTTTGTTCTTGCTTGCCTTTGTAATTGATAGTGCAATTTCAGGACCACCAGAGCCAATCTTTGAATACTTGGCTCCTGTAAGAGTTGGGATGAAGAATGACGATACTGGTCCATCTGCACCGAACGCATCTGTCATTCCATTGTTTTCCCAACTACCGACAAGGTAGTAACCGGCTTTGCCAGCCACGAAACCTTGACCACCGGCAGGTGCTTGGGCGGCATCAGGGTTGTTTACAGTACTTGCACCCCAATCGGCATAGGCTTGATAAGCCTTTACCATCGCAGGGTCGTCAACGGAAATTTTTCCACTGTACATGTCGGTGAATGCCGTCTGACCAAGCTCGCCGCCGACCATGTTAGAGATAAACCACGCGCCAGGGTAGCCTTCCAAGTTTCCGGTATAGAAACCATTCTTGTCAGTCTTGTCCGTGACTTGCTTTGCGTTAGCCATCAACGCTTCCCAAGTGGCGGGCTTCACAGAAGGATCAATGCCTGCTTCCTTGAGGACATCTGCATTCTGGAAAACCACAAAAAGGTTTCCAGCGCCGTAGGTCATACCAAGAAGTCTGCCGGTTGAGTTAAATCCCTCGCGATTGACATACTGCCCAGCCATCGCATCAAGAGTTTCAGCAGGAATTAGAGGTCCCAAATCTTCGAAGAACTCTGCAAATGAAGTGGTTGGACCACCTGCGTATTGAACGCGAATGTCAGGACCAGTTCCTGCGATCGCAGCCGCTTGGAATTGGGCAGCGTTAGCGGAGATATCTCCACCTTGTTGAACTAATGTAACGCTCACACCAGGGTTTGCTTCCTCGAATTCCAAAACCATTTGGTTAAGGAATGCTTTGTCTGCGTATGGATCATCCGATACGTCTTTTCCTAGAATTCCAGTGTCCCAAATTAACAACTCGCCCGAAACGGCTTCGTCTGAAGAGGAACATCCGACCAAGCTCGTGGTCAGCGCTATCGCCGCCACGATCCCAGTCCATTTATTAGCTTTCATTTAACTTCCTTTCGTGTAGGTGGTAGAGGCATGCGTTTCGATTCTTTACTTCGCACGCCAAATTCAAAGGATGAGAACTTCGCTGATAGAGCTTCCATTCATGCAACCCCCATGCTCACGTGAGGAAGGCAATCAATCCCAAAAATGCCCACCGCACTTTTCACTTCCTTAGTTACACTACATTACATCGTATGAAAAGCCTAGATTCGTCTCCCGAAATAGAACAAAAGTCAGTTAAGTGCAACGATTTGAATTGAAGGTATGACGAAATGGTGTATTCTCCAGATCTTGTGAGAGGAGGCCTAGGGTGAGAGTCAATTCAGTAGATTTTTTCTATGCATCCATGCCTGAGGTGACTCTTGAGGCAGATGGAAGCCAGGATGCCCTTCTGGTCAGAGTCACCGGTGACGACGGCAGTTGTGGCTGGGGCGAGTGTGAGGCTTCCCCGCTCACCTCCATCGCAGCCTTCATGACACCGCGATCACACGGGGT
>CANLFL010000002.1 GCA_947489825.1 Candidatus Nanopelagicaceae bacterium | reverse complement strand
CGCTACGGCAATTCTCAATTATTACTATAAAGATGTCCTGATTGCACCCTATGTTGATACACATACAATCCGCGTCAACATCGCTCATCTTGTTAAGTCCGTTGCTTTCACGACTCATACACCTGGAGCACGCATTGATGTATTTGAAGGAGATATTGGAAATTCAACGCAATCAGAGGCTATTAATTCTTTTGCGACCAAAAAGAAGGTAACTTTTACTATTGCAAGTCTGTCGAAGGGGAAGGCGCTTACCTTGCGATGGATTGGAGAGAATCCCATCATCTCGATGAGTCAAGGTTCAGTCACCACAAAATATAAGTACGGATATATCACTCTTAAAGTTGTTAAAGGTGCTATAGAAGTGACAAATACCCTTGCTCTCAGAGATGAGTATTTATGGGGAATTAGTGAAGTCCCATCTAGTTGGCCCTCTGCAATGTTGGAAGCCCAAGCAATAGCCTCGCGTAGTTACGCACTCTCTAAGTTGAGCAGCGTGAGAGCAAGCTGTGATTGTCAGGTCTACTCACACATTACCGATCAAAACTTTGTGGGATATTCCAAGGAGAGTGAACCTAGATTTGGACAGTTGTGGAAAGATGCCGTCTCTCGCACGATCGTCGACACTGTGACAAGTTTAGTTGTACTCAACAATGGCAAGCCTGCACAGACCTATTTCTTCTCTTCATCAGGTGGAGCAACGCAGACAACTCGCGATGCATGGGGAGAAGCAACCGCCTTCACCCAATCTGTTCCAGATAGCGCAAGCGTAGACGTCACACTTAATCCTCGATTTGCATCGTGGAAGGCATCATCTACTCAGGAACTTGTTGCAAAGGCATTTCTCTTACCAAATGTAGTTTCACTTGAAATTCTCTCGCGTAATCAAGCCGGTGCAGTGACTTATATTGCAGCAACTTCTTCAGATGGAGTTACTAAGAAGTTACGTGGAGATACCTTTAGAAGTAGGGCGAAGTTGCCATCCCCATGGTTTTGGTTAGTTAGCGTGCAGAACTGAGTTAAGTCCGCCCCACGAACCTTCACGAACAACAACTTCTAGACAACCATCGAGTGAGTTTCTTCTAAAGAGGACATTTGAAGCTCCGCTGAGAGTTCCTGCCTTAACAACTTCTCCATCTGGAAGACGAACCTTGGCAGCCGCGGTGATGTATGTACCTGCCTCGATGACACAGTTATCGCCGAGAGAGATTCCCAGCCCTGAATTTGCCCCCAGCAGACATTTCTTTCCAATAGAAATAACTTGTTTTCCCCCACCGCTTAAAGTTCCCATGATGGATGCTCCGCCACCGACATCGCTACCGTCATCGACGACTACACCTGAAGAAATTCGTCCTTCAACCATTGATGTTCCGAGCGTTCCAGCATTGAAATTAACAAAACCTTCATGCATCACCGTTGTACCTGGGGCAAGGTAAGCACCGAGACGAACTCGATCTGCATCTGCAATCCGCACACCTGATGGAATGACGTAATCGACCATCCGTGGGAATTTATCTACGCTAAAGATAGTTACATGGCCATCACGTACACGCAATCCCGAACGGACTTCTTCAAAACCTTCGACTGCGCAGGGACCTGCAGATGTCCAGACAACATTGGTAAGTAAGCCAAAAATTCCATCGAGAGCGAGTCCGTGAGGTTTGATCAATCTATGTGAGAGAAGATGAAGTCGTAGATATGCATCTACTGCATCTTGTGGTGATTGAGTAATATCAATTTCAATCGAAATTACTTCACGCCGTACTTTTCGTACATCATCAGCACCGACTGCATCGAGTAGAGATTGCGCAGGTTTTCCTACGAGAGCACCTAGTGCCGGAGCTGGAAACCACACATCAAGAACTGTGGAGCCCGAGAGTGTGGCAATTCCATGGCCGTGGGCGGCAGTTGATTGAGAAGACATGGGCACACAATATCGCCTATCCTTAATTTCATGGCTAGCAATTCGAAGAACACACTCGCAATACGCGTTGATTGTGATGCTCCCATAGAAAAAGTGTGGGCAAAGATTGCCGATTGGAGCAGTCAGGGTGAGTGGATGGTTGCCACCCGAGTCTGGGTCACATCTGAAATTTCTGAAGGAGTGGGAACTTCTATCGCAGCATTTACTGGCCCCGCTCACCGGATCTATCCGACCTTTTCATTCCTTGGTCTTCTCGACACCATGACAGTTACAGCGTGGGAGCCACCGCATCGCTGCGATGTAATCCATACAGGAAAAATGTTAAAGGGCACAGGTACATTCCAACTTGAATCAACTGGCCCGCACTCAACCACGTTTTATTGGAGCGAGACAATTGATATTCACCGCGCACTCTTTCTCTTAGGCGCGCCATTCATATGGCTCGGAGTTCGCATCTCTCTCGTGCGTTTTGCGCGTCACTTTAAAAACCTTTAAAAATTAGCAGCTCTTCGAAGCCCATATGCCGACCAGGTGATATTGAGAACGGGTAACCTCGTCCTATGGCAGCGCCGAAGACCTTGGCCGAAGTGCTCGAAGCACTTCCGGAGGAGGAGCGCATCATCTTGACCTTGGCCTATCTTCGAGGCATGAGTGCTGGCCAGATTGCAACCCTGCTACACGTGCCTGAAAAGTCGGTAGAGGCGGTTATTGCCTCAGGTAAGGCGCGTTTGACTGCACAACTAGGCCTGTAGCCCTCTTCCGATTTCATGTATCGGCCCTGAGTACGAGATACTTACCCCCTTACTTTCTAAGCACCTCGCGGAAAGCCCACGCTTTAAAAGGAGTCTCATCATGGCAGCTATGAAACCTCGCACTGGTGATGGACCAATGGAAGTAACTAAAGAAGCACGATCACTCGTCATGCGTATTCCTCTTGAGGGTGGGGGTCGCCTAGTTGTTGAACTCAACCCTACAGAGGCAAATAATCTCAGCGCCGCCCTTGAGGCCGCTGTCGCTCTCATCAAGAAGTAATAATCCACGCGGATAGAGCCACGGCTTCCAATGGTGATTAGCGCGCTCAATCCAGATTTGGATTCTGTCAGCACTGCAGAAGTCATCGTAATTAGTTACACCATGCTTGCCACTGAAGATAATGGTGAGAGCGAAATAATTTTTAACGCTTATCCACCTCTCGTTTCAAAGATTGAAAAGCTATTTGCCATTGATTTACGCGATGAACTCTCCTTCTTTACTCCAAGCGGTAAGGCCGGCGAGCTCAATGAGATCCCCGTGAGCGCTGCAGATAGCCCAGTAGAAAAAATCATTCTCTTGGGCGTTGGCGATCAATCGTTAGCCTCATTCCGATCAGCCGGTGCGGCACTTGGTCGTAAAGTGCGCGGGGCAGAGAAGAACTTTGCAACTATCGCTGCTACAAAGCGTGAAGAAATTATCGCCTTTGCAACTTCGGCAACTTTAGGTGAGTACACCTGGAATCAGAAAACCACCCCTAAACCATCCTCGTCAGAGATCGAAATTGTTACAGCAGATGCTGCTCCCGTTGAGTATGCACGAGTTATCTCGAGCGCAGTCTGTCGCGCTCGCGATCTCATCCACACACCTGCCAATATCAAAACGCCTTTATGGATGGCTAACCAAGCGCGAGCGATTGCATCTGAATACGGTCTCCACATAAACGTCCTGAACGGCACCGCCCTTAAAGAATTTGGCGGCCTTCGAGCAGTAGGTAATTCTTCGCCAAATCCCGGTCCACGATTTATTCACCTTACCTACACACCCAAAGGTGGCAAGAAGAGCTCACGAATTCCTCACGTAGTTCTTGTAGGAAAAGGAATCACCTTTGACACTGGTGGAATTTCTCTTAAGCGTCCGTATGACACCATGATGGCGATGAAGAGTGACATGGCGGGTGCTGCTGCAGCTCTTGCCACGATTAGCGCACTCCCTCAACTCGGTGCACAAGTAAAGGTAAGTGTTTTGATGATGTGTGCCGAGAATGCACTCTCTGGTACATCTGCGCGTCCGAGTGATATTATTAAGCACTACGGTGGAAAAACTGTAGAGGTTATAAATACAGATGCTGAAGGACGGTTAGTTCTCGCCGATGGATTAGCTTTTGCAGATATTAATCTTGATCCAGATTATGTAGTCGATATTGCAACTCTGACAGGTGCTGCAACACTTGGACTTGGACGCCAATATGCTGCGATGTATACGCGAAATTCTCAACTCGCTCGGACAATTTCTGAGATTGGCGAACGCACAGGAGATCGCGTGTGGCATATGCCACTTATCGATGATTACACAGATGGATTAGAGAGTGACGTTGCTGATCTAAACCACACAGCAGATAAAGGTCACTACGGTGCTGGTTCAGTAACAGCTGCGCTCTTTCTTGAACAGTTTGTAGGCAATCGCCAGTGGGTGCACCTTGATATTGCAGGCACCGCCCGTAGCGAGAGTGATTCTGGAG
This sequence comes from Candidatus Nanopelagicaceae bacterium, assembly GCA_947489825.1. Next base: position 18,927 of record CANLFL010000002.1, on the reverse strand, counting down.
AAAACCCTAAAGGCGGAACCGGATTCGGCGTGCGTTTACTCGTGGAGTGGCTAACATCCCTCTCATGATCAACCAGATTGACCCACATTCATACTCTGAGAGCTTTATTGGTGAGAGCGTGGATAAAACGCAAGCCAGATCTCGTGGAAGCGAAGTTGGTGCAATTGATGTCACCCCCGGTGTGGGTGCTTATCTTCGACACCTTGCACATATTCTCGATGCACAATCAGTGGTTGAAATTGGGACCGGTTCTGGAGTTGGTGTGCTCTGGGTTCTTGAAGGAATGCTGCCGAGTGGAACTCTGACATCAATTGATGGCGAACAAGAGCACTCTGCGATTGCAAAGATTGCACTTCAAGATGCGCAGATTGCTCAGTCACGTTTTCGACTCATTACAAATCCTGCTATCGAAGTCATGACCAAGCTTGCCGATCGTGCCTACGATCTTGTAATTTTTAGAGACAATGCAGAAGATTTGCATGATGCGATAGTTGAAGCTCACCGTATTTTGCGAAGTGGTGGCGTCTTTGTTATTGATAATTTCTTCGGAGGCGCAAAGGTCAATGATCCCGCCCAACGTGATCCAAAGACGATTGCTCTTCGTGATGCTGGGAAACTGCTTAAAGGTGAGACAGAAAAGTGGGTGACTTCACTGATTCCTCTAGGCGATGGCTTGTTACTTGCTACGAAGTTGTAGAAGGATAGAGACATGAGCGAACCCATGGGAACAGGTCCTTGGTGGGTGCCCTCTTCATCACACGGTAAGGCAAAGTTTGTTACTCGCTCAAATGCCTTGTTGATGGCAGGCATTGCAGGTTTGGTTGGCGCAGTCTTCGGAGCAAGTTCTTCGGGTTCACTCTTTGGTCATGAAATTAAATTATCTTCAGTGAGTTCATCAATCGAACGACCACCGGGATCGGTTGCAGATATTGCTCAACGAGTACTTCCATCTGTTGTATCAATTTCTGCAGAGAGTGCAGCTGGAGGCGGTACAGGTACCGGGTTTGTCATCGACAGTTCAGGTTATATTCTGACAAATAACCATGTGATTGCCGATGCTGCCGACGGCAGGGGTTCGATCGAAGTGCAACTCAATGATGGGACAACTCTTGATGCAACAATAGTTGGTCGGGACTCTTCTTATGATCTTGCAGTTCTTAAAGTTAACCGCACAGGACTCACAGCGTTGACTTTCGGTGATAGCGATCAAGTTGCAGTCGGTGATTCTGTCATTGCAATCGGTTCCCCGCTTGGTCTCAGCGGAACAGTTACCCTTGGAATTGTTAGTGCTAAAGATCGCGCTGTGACCGCAGGAGAATCTGCCGGAGATAGTTCATTTATCAATGCAATTCAGACCGATGCAGCAATTAATCCAGGAAATTCTGGTGGCCCTCTTGTTAATTCAGCCGGTGCTGTCATTGGAGTTAACTCTGCAATTGCAACCCTTGGGTCCTCTTCAATCAATTCGCAATCAGGATCGATCGGACTCGGATTTGCGATTCCAATTAACCAAGCGCGCAAAACAGCAGAGCAACTTATTAAAAATGGAAAAGCAACCTACCCAGTTGTGGGAGTTTCTGTCGATATGCAATATGCAGGTGATGGAGCACGGATTGCCGATACTTCAAATGCAATTCTTCCTGGTGGTCCTGCAGCCAAAGCAGGTCTTCGCGCAGGAGACTTAATTATCACATTTGATGGACGAACAATTAAAACTCCTGAAGAACTCATTGTGGCGATTCGATCCAAGAATGTGGGAGATAAGGTCGAAATTGAATACATTCGATCTGGCAAGACTCTGACCGCATCCCTCACACTGACAGCAGGTAAATGATGTTTGATTTCGGTTTTGGAGAGATGATCGGGCTAGTAGTTCTTGCTCTGATTCTCGTTGGCCCTGAACGTATGCCGAAAGTTGCATCTGATCTAGCAAAGATGATCAGGAAGGTGCGTTCATTGACCAATTCGGCGACCGCTGAGATTCGCGAAAATCTTGGACCCGGATTTGAAGATCTCAAGCCAGCAGATCTCAACCCTAAAACTTTTATCAAGCGACAGGTTGCTTCAGTCCTTGAGGATGAAGATGAGAAAGAAAATCAGAGAAAAAGTAGCGAGTCAGCCTTTAAACCTCAAATCGATCCAGATCTTCTATGACAATTATTGAGAGTATCAATGCGGCTCTTGCCACTGTGCAAGACCCAGAGCTTCATCACGCACTTCCCGAACTTGGCATGGTTGAAAGCGTCAGTGAGTCATCCGGAATTGTCGATCTCACCATCTTGCTGACAATTTCAGGGTGTCCAATGAAAGATCGTCTGACAAATGACATCACCGCTGCAGTCGGCGCTGTTGATGGCGTGAAGGAAGTTCGAATCACTTTTGGCGTTATGACAGAAGAAGGACGCAAAAAGGTAAAGCTTTTAGTCAGAGGTGGACGTGAGAAATTTATCCCCTTTGCCCAGCCTGATTCTTTGACTCGCGTAATCGGAGTTGCATCCGGAAAAGGTGGCGTGGGTAAGTCATCGGTTACAGCCAACCTTGCTGTTGCAGCCGCAAAGAAAGGTTTACGTGTTGGAATTCTCGATGCTGATGTGTATGGCCATTCGATCCCACGTTTAATGGGGCTAGTAGGCGTGCGGCCAACAGTGATTGATCAGATGTTTATTCCACCTGAAAGCTATGGTGTGAAGACTGTTTCGATGGAGATGTTTAAGCCAGAGCGCGCCGATGCCGTTGCCTATCGTGGACCTCTTCTTCATAAGGTTCTTGAGCAACTTCTTTCAGATGCTTACTGGGGCGATTTAGATCTCCTCCTTCTTGATCTTCCGCCTGGAACTGGTGATTTAGCAATTTCACTTGGCCAACTCATTCCAACCTCTGAAATTTTGGTTGTCACAACGCCACAAATTGCTGCTGCAGAAGTGGCTGAACGAGCCGGACGTATTGCTCACCAAATGCATCAAAGAGTCATCGGTGTGATTGAAAATATGTCGGCATTTATCTGTTCATCATGCGGTGAATCAACAGCGCTCTTTGGCGAAGGTGGTGGAGAAGAAACTTCAGCTCGCCTCTCTACTCTTGTTGGAGCAGATGTGCCACTTCTTGGAAAGATTCCATTCGCTCCAGAGTTGCGAACCGGTGGAGATTCAGGTGCTCCGATAGTTCACGCGCTCCCTGATAGTTCAACAGCACAAGCAATTACCGCAATCGCGGATAAGTTAGTGATTCGTGATAAATCACTTCTTGGTGTCAGGCTTGGATTCTCGTCTTAACTCTTCCACAATCTCCTGAGCGATATCTTCCAACTGATCTTTAAGGAAGTCGCGAGTTGCCACTTCACCGAGTGCGATACGAAGACTTGCAAGTTCTCGTGTGAGATATTCAGTATCTGCCATGCTGCGATCATTACGAGCACGATCTTCAGCTAAAGCAATTCGATCACGATCAGTCTGTCGATTCTGAGCCAGAAGAATCAGTGGTGCCGCATATGATGCTTGGAGAGAAAGAATTAAGGTAAGAAAAATAAATGGAAACTCATCGAAGCGAATATCTGCTGGCGCTAGCGTGTTCCAGAGAACCCACGAGAGTACAAAGACGCTCATATAAACTAAGAAACGGGCGGTTCCCAGAAAGCGTGCAAATTTCTCTGAGAGACGACCGAAAGCCTCAGCATCAATATTTGGACGTAGTGTGCGTCGAGTTTCGCGAGGAGTATCTAATCCATTCTTGCGAGCCATCTTTACACCTGCCCTTCAACTTTTTGCGTTAAATTCTCTAAACCAGTACGTCTGTGATCACGATGATCAACTCGCCAATTATCTGGCAACAAGTGATCGAGTACGTCATCGACAGTAACTGCTCCTAATAAACGTTCATTAACGTCAACAACTGGGACGCTGAGCAAGTTATAGCTTGCAAGATAGGAGGAGACCTCATTGAGCGTTGCATCAGGGCCTAGCCCTTGTGTATCTGTATCAACGAGCGAGCCTAAAAGCGTAGCTGGTGGTTCGCGAAGCAGTCGCTGATAGTGAACCATTCCAATAAAGCGACCGGTTGGAGTTTCAAGTGGCTGCCTGGTGACAAAGACTTGCGATGCCAGTGCTGGTGAAATTTCGCTTTTGCGAACGACGGCAAGTGCATCTGCAACTGTGTAGTCAGCGCTCATGATCAATGGCTCGGTTGTCATCATTCCACCGGCTGAGTAATCCTCATATGTCATCAAACGAATAACATCTTCGGCATCTTCAGGTTCCATCAAGTCAATCAGTACTTGTGCTCGCTCTTGACCCACTTCACGTAATAAATCTGCAGCATCATCTGGATCCATTTCGCCGAGAACATCTGCAGCCCGTTCGCCTTCGAGTTCGCTCAGGAGTGCTACACGTTCAGCCTCATCCATCTCTTCGAGGACATCTGCCAATCTTTCATCATCGAGTGCACGTGCGACCTCGCGGCGGCGCTTTGGAGCTAAATCTTGAATGACGGCAGCTAAATCTGCTGCTCGCAGATTACTGAGTGTTGAAAGCAAATTTGAAGTTCCCTGCTCATTTTCAGCAGATGCAAATCCATGTACTTCTTCCCATGCAACGGTAGAAGTTGCACCTTTACGGCGAATACCTTGGCCGCGCTTCATGATGTGCACGCGAGTCATGAGCCAATCACCGGTGCGATTTTGTTCCATACCGAGATCCTCGACCAGGACTGGCTCATCACTTTCAATAAGCGTGATGGAACGATCTAACATATCGCCCAAAACTAGAATCTCACCTGCGCGAGATTCAAAGCGGCGCATATTTACAAGGCCAGTGATAACAACTGTTCCTGATTCAATTGAAGTGACTCGAGTGATTGGAACAAAGACACGTCGTCGTAATGGAACTTCAACAATCAGACCGAGGATTCGGGGAGGTTGATTATTTGCGCGCAGGGTCGCGACAGCGTCTCTGACCTTACCAACTGGATCGCCATTGGGATCAAATACTGCAGTTCCAGCTAATCTGGCGAGAAACACTCGACTGGAGATGTTTGCGCTCATAGGCAAATTGTATCTGTCTCTCACACATCAGATACCGTTGCCCTATGTCCTCGATTGATAACCACACTCAGATACCTGAGCGTCCAGATCTCATTCGCTTGGGTGTGGGAATTATCGGTATCGGCACTTCTGGCCCTCTGATTGCATTGAGTGCAATGCCAGTGGTGACGCTCATTTTTTGGAGAAATCTTGGTGGAGCTCTCTTCACACTTCCATTCGCTCTCCGAGATTTAATATCCAAAGATCGACATCACCGTAAAGCTATAGCTATCTCAGCTCTCTCAGGATTTGTTCTCGCACTCCACTTCATTGGCTTCTTTATTGCAATGCGTTGGACCACAGTTGCTGCCGGTACCGCCCTAGTAGCTCTGCAGCCCATCTTTGCCGCACTCTTTGTGAGAATGCTTGGCGGATTTATTCCTTCTAGAGCTTGGCTAGGGATGGGAGTTTCATTTCTTGGTGTGTTAATGATTTCAGGTGTTGACCTATCAATTTCGTGGCTTGCCTTCAAAGGTGATGTTGCGGCAATAATTTCTGCAGCACTTGCTGCCATTTACACGATGCTCGGCTCTAAGGCCCAGAGAGAGATTGGCACCCATAGCTACACCTCAATCTGCTATTTCGTTTGTGCGGTAACAGCTCTTCCCATCGCACTTGTTATGGGAGTAGAAGTCATTCACTTTGAAAAAAATGAGTGGCTTATTTTGTTGGGCCTCATCGCAGGTGCACAGATTCTGGGCCACTCGATGTTTAACGCAACGCTCAAGCGTGTCTCACCTGCAATAGTTTCGCTAATCGTTTTCTTTGAAGTTCCGGTCGCTACGCTTCTTGCAATTTGGTGGCTAGATCAGAGACCACCGATTGCACTTATTCCGGGAATTATTGTCATTCTTACAGGGTGCATACTTGTAGTCCTAAGAACTAGGCCGAGTGAGGTGATGATCGTCGAATGATTGATTTACATACTCACACAAATAATAGCGATGGCACAGACACTCCCCATGCGCTCATCAATAAAGCGCTTTCGTCAGGTATTACAGTTCTTGGAATCACCGATCATGACACAACGTCTGGTTGGAAAGATGCGATCGCTGCACGTAGAGCCAATCTCGCACTTGTTCTCGGTGCTGAAATTTCATGCCTGACCCAAGATGATGTTGCCGTACACATGCTCGGACTTCTCTTCGATGGCGAAAATGCCACAATGCAGACGATGCTTGAAGAATCTCGTGATTCACGACTTCCACGTATGCGTCGCATGACCGAATTATTGACAGCAGATGGAATCGAAATATCTCTTGAAGAAGTATTTGCTGCAATGCCCGAAGGTGCCACTTTGGGGCGCCCCCACTTGGCAGATGCTCTTGTGGCAAAAGGCCATATTGCAAGCCGTGATGAAGCATTCGCAACTCTTCTGCATAATGGCTCGAAGTACTACGTGACTCATCTTGCACCAACTCCGGAAGATGCAATTAAAGTAATTCGACAAGCTGGGGGAGTTGCAGTTATCGCACACCCATTTGCAACACGGCGCGGCCAGACACTTTCTGCGATGAGCTTCCCATCACTGATTGCGGCAGGGCTTAATGGTGTTGAAGTAGAACATCGTGATCACTCGCAAGAAGAACGTGAACAATTACGTGAGTTAGCGCGTGACTTAGGACTCGTTATTACGGGTGCAAGCGATTACCATGGCACAGGAAAGCTCAACTCAATAGGCGAAAACCATACCGATCCTGCAGAATGGGCTCGCCTTGAATTGATGGCAGATGCTCGAAGGGTCGTTACAGAATGAATTTGGCTGAAGTAAGTGCACTGACATTTGCCGTGCAATCCTTCGTCACTTTATTGGTGATCATGGATCCACCAGGTGCGACCCCAATATTTTTAGCTCTTGTCTCAGATAAAACTCAAAAAGAGCGCATCCGTTTGGCATGGCAAGCTGCAGCAGTATCCCTTCTTGTCATCACATCATTTGCTCTCTTTGGACAATTTGTCCTTGAGTACATGAATGTTTCGATGGAAGCCCTACAGGCTGCGGGAGGACTGCTACTTCTATATGTCTCACTTCAACTCCTCACCGGAAATGTTGAGGGAGCTGATTCAGCGACAAATAAAAATGTTGCCCTAGTTCCGCTAGGAACTCCACTACTTGCCGGACCTGGTGCCATCGTTGCGACGATGATCTTTGTTAAGCAAGTTGATTCAACCTCCCTTGCTCTTGGCTTAGTGGCTGCAATCGTTGCCGTACATATTATTATTGCCCTAGCCCTCATGGCTTCGACTAAAATCCTTAGCGTGATTAAAGATGCTGGTGTCACTTTAGTAGCGCGAATTGCAGGACTCTTGTTGGCAGCCATCGCCGTTCAAATGCTTGTCGATGCAATCAAAGTTCTCTCTGCCTAGATCTATGTCATACGATCCACGCGGTATTTACAACCCCGACAGCGTTGTCTGGAAAGTTCACAGCGACCCTTCCATGCTTATCGCAGGAGTCCGAGCCCTCTTCCAACAGGCACTTCATCCCGTTGCTATGGCAGGGGTTGCCACACATTCAAATTTTCGTGAAGATGCATGGGGGAGGCTGCAAAGAACTGGTGATTACGTCACCACCCTTACTTTTGGCAGCACTGAGCAAGCACTCGCACTCACATCTCGCGTTCGTAGAGTCCATACAAAACTAGGTTTAGATGATCCACACGAGCTGCTCTGGGTACATATGGCGATGGTCGATTCCTTTCTTGATGTCGCATTTCGTTCTGGAGCGCCCCTGAGCGCTGAAGATAGAGATACATACATCTCTGAAATGGTTGAGTTTGCAGAACTTGTGGGTATTCCTCGCAGCGATGTTCCAACAACACTTGCTCAACTCAAAGAATATTTCACAACAATTGCGCCCGAATTGGCCGCAACAGATGATGCAAAGCGCGCAGCTATTTTTCTCACCTTGCCTCCGCTTCCAACCGTCATTCGCTTTGCTACACCGGCTGCTCCGGCTTGGGCGGCGCTGAGCTCACTCGCTGCTGCAAGTCTGCCTCGATGGGCGCGTGATCTCTATGGGTGGCCCACTCTTCCTGCACAAGAATTGGCGACTAACCTCTCTCTTCTTGCTACCCGTAAATCTCTCTCACTCATTCCTTCTGCATTTATTGCACCTCCAATATTTCATGAAGGTGTGGCACGTTGGCAGAGTCAATCGGTGAATGTATGAGCCCCAAGGTAGTAACAGTTGCAAATACTGCAGGAGGAAGTGCAAAGACAACACTGGCGCATGCGCTGTCAGTGGCATCTGTTGAGTATGGCAAAAAGACTCTGCTCATTGATTGCGATCCAAAGGCATCGCTGACATTCCGAGTCGGTCGCGAAGGAACGCGACTTACTCTGGCTGATTTTCTCTCCGGAACATCGATTCGAAGCGAAGATCTAGATTCTCATGTAGAACGCTTTGACTTTATCTCGGCCGACTCTCGAGTCGGAAATGGCTTTACTGGGCAGGATATAAAGGCACTGATTGAGAAATTGCCCAAAAGCTATGACCTTGTAATCATCGATACTCCTAGTGATATCAATGCCAGCTTAAAAGCTGCCCTCGATGTTGCGGATTTGGTTCTCATTCCATATTCGAACACCCTGAATCACCTGCGAGGAGTTTCACAGATTTCTAAACTATCTGCAGATACTCCAATCAAACTTCTAGCTATTGGCGAGAACTCCAAGCCCATTAAAGAATTTTCACAGTGGGAACATTTGGATGGATCCTGCAGTATCGCTGGTGAGATCGAAGCAGCTGCACAGACAACTACTAGCGTTCTTACCCATTCCAAGAATTCAACCGTTGCTGGCCAACTAAGAGAGTGCGCCTATAGTGTGCTCGAGGTCCTCGGTTTAGATTAAGAAGAAATCTTCTTCGTGCGCACTCGCTCGCGTTTTTGGCGGGCCGGAGCAGCAGTCCCACTCTTCTCAGCCTTATCGCGTGCAGGTGCAGCCTTACGAGGTTTATCCATACGGCCCGTTGAACCAGCGGGAATTTTCATTATCTCAAAGAGATGTTCAGATGAAGAGTACGTCTCAACAGGTTCAGGTAATCCAAGCTTAAGCGTCATATCAATCATCTTCCATCGCGCAAGATCATCCCAATCAACAAAGGTGAGAGCAATACCATCTGCGCCTGCACGAGCGGTTCTACCAATGCGGTGGACATACGTCTTCTCATCTTCTGGACATTGATAGTTAATAACATGAGTAATGCCGTCAATATCAATTCCGCGAGCGGCTACATCGGTAGCAATGAGTACATCTGACTTGCCACCCTTGAATTCATTGAGCGCCTTTTCACGTGCGGCTTGTCCCATATCTCCATGCAAAGTTGCAGCACGAAAACCACGTTCAACTAAATCATCAGAAGTTTTTTGACAGGCTCTCTTTGTGCGACAGAAAACTATTGTTGGACCACGACCTTCTGCCTGCAAAATACGAGCAAGCATTTCGATCTTATCCATCGCATGTGCGCGTACAACGTATTGCTCAATACGCGAGACGACGTTGCCTTCATCTTGTGAATCTTGGGTACGAATATGTACAGGCTGATTCATAAACTTACGAGCCAGAGCGATGATGTCTCCAGGCATTGTTGCCGAAAAGAGCATCGTCTGCGTGCGATTGGGGGTGCTTGCAAAGATCTTCTCCACATCGGGGAGAAATCCGAGATCGAGCATCTCATCTGCTTCATCAAGAACAACTCGAGTGACGCTTGCAAGCTTGACCTGTCCTTGGCGATAGAGATCAAGCAAGCGACCTGGAGTACCCACGATAATTTCAACACCCTTTTGTAGCGCCTCAATCTGCGGTTCAAAGGCTCTACCACCGTAAACAGCTAAGACTCTAATTTTTCTGCTCTGAGTAATCTCTTCAAGATCCTTTGTTACCTGTACGCAGAGTTCGCGAGTTGGAACAACTACAAGAACTTGTGGTGAATCTTGATATTCAAAGTTCTTCCACTCTTCATCTGCAGGTGCGATCACACGATCAACGAGAGGAATTCCAAATGCAAGCGTCTTTCCGGTTCCAGTCTTGGCTTGTCCGATGACATCTCCATCTGCAAGTGCGATGGAGAGAACTTGCTCCTGAATGGGAAATGGTGCTGTGTAGCCATGTTCGTTGAGAGCAGCGATCGTCTCTTTACGAAGTGGAAGGTCTGCGAATGTCAGAGTCACTTACAACGCGCCAAAACCGACACGACGTTCGGTCGGTTGGCCAATCTCAACATAACCAATGCGCGCAGCAGGCACGATCACTTCGTGGCCACGTATATCGGTAAGGACCAGGGGAGTGTTATCTGCCAGAGCTTGAGCGACAGCCTTCTTAATATCGGCTGGACTCAATTCGCACTCAAAGGCTAATTCACTTGAAATATCTGCAACAGCAATTCTGATGAGAGCTGCCTGAGCGCCCTCTGATTTCTTTGTACTCATGGGCTCATCCTAGATGCAAAGGCGGCCTACTGCTATTCGGTGCTATTCGGTACGGGGAAAGCCCGAAATTCCTCGCCACATTAAGTTTTCTACAAGATCGACCGCTTGTTGACGGGTCAATTTGCTATCGCGATCAAGCCAATGGCGAGCAGTTACTTGTGCATATCCAATCAAACCAACACCGAGCATCATTGCGACTTCTTTAGGTAATCCGGTGTCATTTGAGATCACACCACTTACCGCTGCGGCACAGTCGTATGTCATGCGATTGAGACGTTCACGCACCTGTGGTTCAACACTCATATCGCTTTCGAAGAGAAGTCGAAACGCTTCTCCTTCATTTTCGATAAATTCAAAGTATGCAACAACAGTTGCACGCACTCTTTGTGCATTATCTGGAGTTGACGAGATTGCCTTCTGAATTTCAAAGACGAGCGAATCAATATGAAGATCGAGAACTGCGAGATAGAGATCTAACTTTGAAGGAAAATGCTGGTAGAGGACAGGCTTACTGACACCTGCTCGATCTGCGATCTCATCCATTGCAGCGGAGTGATAACCGGCTGCGGTAAAGACCTCAAGAGCAGCATTTAGCAAGATTGCTCGACGTTCATCACGCGGTAGACGCGCCTTATCGCCAATCGTTTGCTTCTCTGAAGTACTCATTGCCTAATCGTAGACGCAAAGTGGCACGCTTTCATAGTCTGAGGCAGAATTGCCAATTATGAAGAGACCTCCACTCGTTTCACCTGGCCCAGCTCTGACCGTTGATGAGGTGCGCAGATATAGCCGCCACTTGATAATCCCGGATGTTGCGATGGCAGGACAGCAACGGCTGATGAATGCAAAGGTTCTCTGCGTTGGTGCAGGCGGATTAGGTTCACCGGCTCTGATGTATCTAGCGGCAGCAGGTGTTGGAACTATAGGAATTGTTGAATTTGATACCGTTGATGAATCTAATTTGCAACGCCAAATCATTCATGGTCAATCTGATATCGGTAAGAGCAAAGCGCAATCGGCAAAAGAGAAAATTTTAGAGATTAACCCTTATGTCAATGTCATTACACATGAGCTCCGCCTTGATGTAGATAACGTCATGGATATCTTCGCTGACTATGACATTATCGTTGATGGTACAGATAACTTCGCAACGCGTTACCTTGTCAATGACGCGTGCGTACTCCTTAAGAAACCTTATGTATGGGGTTCGATCTATCGCTTTGATGGCCAGGCAAGTGTTTTCTGGGCCGAATATGGTCCGTGCTACCGATGCCTATATCCAGAACCACCACCACCAGGAATGGTTCCATCATGTGCCGAAGGTGGAGTACTCGGAGTTCTCTGCGCAACTATCGGTTCGATTCAAACGACAGAGGCTATCAAAGTAATTACGGGTGTAGGTGAACCGCTGATTGGTGAGCTTATGATCTATGACGCGCTCGAAATGGAATTCAGGAAGGTAAAGATTCGCAAGGATCCTAACTGTCCATTGTGTTCTGAGAAAGCAACCCAGAAAGCGCTTCTTCCAGATTACGAGGCGTTCTGCGGAGTTCTCTCTTCCGAAGCGCAAGATGCGGTAACAGATTCAACAATCTCTGTAACGACCCTAAAAGAGAAAATCGATCAAGGGGTAGATTTCTACCTTATCGATGTGCGCGAACCAAGTGAATTCGAAATTGTTCGAATCCCAGGATCACATTTGATTCCAAAGCAAGGATTTATCGATGGAACAGCCCTTGCAGGGCTTCCGCAAGATAAACCAATCATTGTTCATTGCAAGAGTGGTGTTCGTTCAGCTGAATGTTTAGCGATCATCAAAGGTGCAGGCTTTAAAGATGCCACACATGTTTCAGGTGGCGTCATTGCTTGGGCTAAGCAGATCGATACCACTCTGCCGGTTTATTGATGCAGAAAAGCTTTCAAGGAGCACGCATCCTGTTAGTTCATGCTCATCCAGATGACGAGACAATCAATAATGGTGCGACGATGGCTATGTATGCCGCCCTTGGTGCGCAGGTCACGCTCATCACTTGTACGCGTGGCGAAGAGGGGGAAGTTCTTGTTCCAGAGCTCGCGCATATAGCCGCATCGGATAGAGACGAACTTGGCGCACATCGCGAAATTGAATTAGCCGATGCGATGAAAGCTCTTGGAGTATCTGATTTTCGCTTCTTAGGCGCACCAGAAATTTCATTTCGAGACAGTGGAATGATGGATACTCCACCGAATAATCGTCCCGATGTTTTCTGGCAGGCAGATCTAGGGCAAGCCAGCCAACATCTTGTAGAAATTATTGACCAGATAAAGCCACATGTACTGATCACCTACGATGAAATTGGTGGATACGGCCACCCTGATCACATTCAAGCCCATCGCGTAGCCATGGAAGCTTCGAAAAAATCTACATGGAGGATCCCGAAAATTTACTGGAACACAATGCCTAAATCAGTTATTGCTGATGGAATTGAAAAGATGAAAGCGCTGGGCTCTGATTTCTTTGGGGCAGAAAGTGCTGATGATCTTCCCTTTGCAAAAGATGATGACTCTGTCACTACTCTTATTGATGGCAACGAATATGTTCAAGCCAAGATGGATGCGATGGCAGCACATAAGACTCAAATTGCACTAGATGGTCCATTCTTCGCACTCTCAAATAACATCGGACTGCAAGTGTGGGGAAATGAGTATTACACCCTCGTTCATGGTCAAGCTCATGAACCTTTTGATAAAGATGGACGAGAAACAGATCTTCTCTCCGGAGTAGATTTCTAAGTGAAATATTTCTTGAGTTTTCTTGTCGGCGGTCTCACCGCAGCTGCTGGCGTCTTTCTCCATCTCTCTTATCCACCGGCAGGGTTAATTCTTGCTCTCGGAGGATCTGCTGCAACCTTCTGGTCGATCGGTAAACGCTATGGAAGACGTCGCTTTAAAGTTGTAGCACTCCTTGGTTGGCTGATTGTCATTAATGATGCAACAACTTATGGAGATGGGGGAGAACTGTTGGTTCAAGGCGATAGAGCTGGAATGACTTTCTTAGCAAGTGCCCTGACGATCGTTCTGCTTTCGATACTTCTTCCAGTAAAAGATTAACTCCAGCTCTGTCCTTGAGGGCCATCCTGAATCTCTAGCCCACTCTCTTCGAGAAGAGTTCGCAAGCGATCACTTTCCGTAAAATCCTTATCTGCACGCGCAATTTCTCGTTGACGCAGAAGTTGACTCTGTGATCCTGTGAGCTCTCGTTTTTCTGGAATTCGCAAAAGATCTAAGCCAAGAATTTGATCTGCAAAGCGGAATATTCCTGCCTTTTTAATTGGAGTCAGGGTTGTGTTTTTTTCGACCGTACGTAACCTTTGTAGCGCACGAGGTGTATCAAGGTCTGTATAGATCGCCGCAAGAAAATCCTCATCAGGAATCAGTTCAGTATGAGGCTGACCAGATTGCACGAGTATGCGCCATCTCCGCAGAGTTACATGTGCGGCATCAAGGGAAGCCCACGTTAAATCCATCTGCGATCGATATCGGTTTTCAAGGAATGCAAGGCGAGCAGCTAGTGGGTCAAGTCCGCGATCAATAATGTCTTGCAATAAGAGAACATTCCCAGCGCTCTTTGACATCTTCCGTCCTTCGAAGAGTAAGTGCTCTCCATGAATCCAATGTGTAACAGCTTCACTTCCGGTGAGTGCATTCGATTGCGCGCGCTCATTTTCGTGATGTGGAAAGCGCAGATCTATTCCTCCAACATGGAGATCTATAGTTTGGCCCAAAAATTCAAGTGACATTGCGCTGCACTCAATGTGCCAGCCTGGATATCCATCGCCCCACGGAGTTGGCCAGATCATCTCTGTGCGATCACGAGCTAATTTCCAGAGCGCCCAATCTGCATGGAAACGTTTAGCCCCATCTTCTGAATATTCATAGCGATGTCCTGGCTTTAAGGAATCAAGGCGGTTTCCACTTATCGCTCCATAACTTGGAAATGATTGAGCATCAAAGTAGACATTTCCATCGGTAGCAACGTAGGCGAAGCCATCTGCAATGAGCTTTTCAATAGCCGAAACCATCAGCACAATATTTTCACTTGCACGAGGATAAGCGCTAGCTGGCTCAATATTGAGTCTCTGAAGATCGAGATGGAAGTGCTCTTCATATTTGCGCGCGATTGTAAATGGATCAAGGGCCTCACTCTTTGATTGCGCAAGGATTTTATCTTCAAGATCATTTGCCATATGGCCCACATCAGTGATGTTCTGTATGAGTGTGACTTTCAATCCTGAAAGTGTTGCGGCTCTGCTAATCAGATCTGAAAGCAAGAATGTGCGCAGATTACCCACATGGGCATCGCGATAGACAGTAGGTCCGCAGCAGTAGACCTTGAGGGCTCCGTCACGACCTTCGATGGCGAGAACCTCGCGCATGCGTGTTTCATAGAGCTTTAACATGCGCACTCGGCTCCAGTTTCACGTTCGATAAAGCTATATGTGTGATGGATTCGAAAACCCATTTTTTCATAGAGCGCCTGTGCGGGAATATTTGAGCGATCAAGTTGGAGACACATTTTATTCGCACCGTCGACCTGCGAAAGTGTAATCGCCGCCTGCATCAGCAATTCAGCTAGCCCTTGGCGATGATGAGATTCGGAGACAATAAGCCTAGTGACTATTGCCCAAGATTCTGAGATTGCCAATCGTGCAGTCGCGATAGTGATGCCATTACTACATATCGAGAGATAACGTGCTGGATAAGAATTCATAATCGTTTCAAGAATTTCATCGCTATGAAGTGCTAGGAATTCTGGAGTTGGCGCATCTTCATTGAGGAGTGTCAGATTTTTCTTCATGAGAGTGTCAGTGATATCTGGCGATTTATTAATGTCATAGACCATAAAGGCCGCTCCGACTTTCTCCTTCCATCCTTTGTTAATCAAATAATCTGCAAATTCATGATATATCGGTGTAATCAGATGAAAGACAGCTGGTAAATTCACATCAGCATAAATTTTCTCAACCTGCTCAATAGCCGCATCTAGTTCGAGCCCAGGATCACCAAATGGTGGAGGACCCGTTACAAAAACCGAGTTAGCTCGATAAGTAACACCATCTGAGATTCGCAGATGCCATCCACCCATTTCTTTGATCTCACGAGGTGGCCATGTCCGAGTAGAGAGAGCTTCAAGTTTGGCGATACGAAGCGAGAGAGGTGCACCGCTGCCAGCTCTTTGTGGTACATCCTTTATGGGATGAACGATTGCGATCTGACGCGGATCAAATTCAATAATCTCGCCAGAACGTTTTCTTATTGTTGTGGCCGATTCAAGTACTCCAACGAGATCTCGGTAGCCACCATCGGGATCATGCAGGCGTAAGGTAAGGCGCTGGCCGATCAGTGCTAGGTCAAGGTCGACAGATCCCGCATTCATAGGCTCACATTAACCCTGCACATACGATGTTGCATGGTTAGAATTGGCCTCTAACTACGCCTTGTCCATTCTTTACCCTTCGGAGGTTGCTCGTGACATATGTGATTGCCCAGCCATGCATCGATGTGAAAGATAAGTCCTGCATCGAAGAGTGCCCAGTGGATTGCATTTACGAAGGCAACCGAATGCTCTACATCCAACCTGATGAGTGCGTGGATTGTGGTGCCTGCGAGCCTGTCTGCCCAGTTGAGGCTATTTACTATGAGGATGACGTTCCGGGCGAGTGGAAAGAGTTTCCAAAAGTTAATACCGAGTTTTTCGTCGAACTTGGCTCCCCAGGTGGAGCTGCAAAGGTCGGTCTTACAGATCACGACCATGCAGATGTGCTCGCCGTTGAGAAAAAAACTTCCTGATTTTCCCTGGGATGCACTTGCTCCTTATGGAGTAAAGGCGCGAAAGCACCCAGGAGGGATCATTGATCTCTCGCAAGGAACTCCCGTAGATCCAACTCCTGAATTTATTCAAAAAGTTTTGGCAGAGAGTGCAAATTCTCCAAGTTATCCAACCACTGCAGGTACACCTGAATTACAGCAAGCAATTCGTACATGGGCGACAAGCCATCTCAGCATCACCGGCCAATTTGATGTTCTACCGGTCATTGGTTCAAAAGAATTAGTTGCATGGCTTCCAACCTTTCTTCAAGCACAGACAGTTCTTTATCCAAAGATTGCTTATCCGACATATCTCGTAGGTGCGATGTTGGCGCAGTCGCATGAGATCGCAGTAGATATTGATGCCTCACAATGGCCCCAAGCAGATTTAGCGTGGGTGAATTCGCCAGCAAATCCCACGGGTCGAGTGCACTCCGAAGCAGAGCTTCGCGCAGTTATTCAATGGTCGCGAAAGAATAAAGCGGTAGTTATATCAGATGAGTGTTACTTGGAATTTGGTGATGGAATAACTCCCACATCGATTTTTGCGTACAGCGATGGCGACAATTCAAACCTCCTTGCCGTCCATTCACTTTCGAAGAGATCCTCGTTAGCGGGCTATCGGGCCGCATTTATGGTGGGAGATCCTGCGCTCATCTCAGCAATTCGCGAGATTAGAAAACACGCCGGCATGATGGTTGCACTCCCTGTTCAAAAGGCAATGACAGCTGCCCTTGGCGATGATGAACATGTTGCAACTACTCGTGCACGTTATAACTCTCGTCGCGCCACACTTAAGCCAGCTTTAGAGGCGGCAGGATTTCGAATTGAAGAAAGCGTTGCCGGACTTTACATATGGTGCACACGAAATGAAGATGCATGGAAGTCAGTTGATTGGCTGGCAGAGATTGGAATTCTTGCTACCCCAGGTACTTTTTACGGCCCTGACGGTAACCAGCATATTCGTGTTGCAATGACCGCTACAGATAGCGCAATTAGCGATGCAGCTACACGCATTCTGGCTGCGATTGGCGCATAAGCCATGACTGTTGGAATTTTGCTAGTAGGAGGCCGGGGAACTCGCTTAGCGCCTATAACTTCAGAAATTCCTAAGCCCATGCTTCCAGTTGCATGTAAGCCTGTTACCGAACACCAAATCCTTGCAGCACAACGTGCGGGGATTACTACGCTGGTTCTTGCAACCTCATATCTCGCAGAAGTTTTTATTCCATACTTTGGAGATGGAAGTAAGTGGGGGATCGATCTTCGCTATGCAGTCGAGAAAGAGCCGCTCGGGACGGGAGGAGCAATTGCCAATGCTGCTGCCCATCTAGATAAAAGTGCATCCGATGAGGTAGTCGTAATTTTCAATGGTGATGTTCTCAGCCAACACAATCTTGCTGCTCAGATTGAATTTCATAAGAAGGCTGATGCAGATCTCACTCTTCACTTAATTCAGGTTGAAGATGCTCGCGCTTTTGGTTGTGTCCCGACTACAGCAGATGGACAGGTTGAAGCATTCTTGGAGAAGATGGAAAATCCAGTAACTAATTGGATCAACGCGGGATGTTATGTTTTTAACCGTGAAGTTATTGATTCAATCCCACGGGATACCGTTCTTTCTGTCGAGCGCGAAACTTTCCCCGGACTCATTAGCGATAAACGTCGTGTTTTCGGATATAAAGAAGCTGCATACTGGCTTGATATTGGAAATCCAGGCGCGCTCTTTCAAGGATCTCGAGATTTAGTCGCAGCCGACTTTCTGGTTTCACCCTCTGCCGATGTTGATTCCACCGCAGTACTCATTGGCGGGACATCAATTGGTGCTGGCGCGCAGATTGGAGCTGGAGCAATCCTAAATAATTGCATCGTCTCTGCTGGCGCAGTAGTTAAAGCGGGTGCGCATCTGACTCGAACCTTCCTCGCAGCGCAAGCCCACGTTGGAGAAGATCTCACTTACGAAGATAGATATATCTCCCAGAGTGAGAATCTTCCAATAAATTTTTAGCGCCACAATTCTGTTTTTGTGGTTGAAATCACGCTCAATTGCGGTAAATATTCACCAAAAAGCGCCCCTGAAAGCCACAGAGGGAGTTGACAGGAAGGGATTACACGCGTGTAATTCATCTATAGCGTCCCGAAAGCCACTCTCGGACCGGGCCCTAATGACTTGAGGAGATTAGCAAATGCCAATCCGTCCAGAAGCACATCCAACTGGCAAGCCATCAGCCCCCACTGCTGGACCGACTATCCAACTAGCAAATGGCGAGAACATTGAACTCTCGTGGCAAGAGCGAGCACTCTGCGCTCAGACCGATCCAGAAGCTTTCTTTCCAGAAAAGGGCGGTTCTACTCGCGAAGCAAAGCGAGTCTGTCTCTCATGTGATGTGCGCCAAGAATGTCTTGAGTACGCACTCGCACATGATGAGCGTTTTGGAATTTGGGGCGGACTCTCCGAACGCGAGCGTCGCCGTTTGAAGCGTCGCCCAGCGTAAGCAATGTCTCTACATCGCGTCAGCGCGATTCTCGTTGTCCATGACGGCGCAACGTGGTTACCTGAAGTTGTTGCATCGT
>CANLFL010000001.1 GCA_947489825.1 Candidatus Nanopelagicaceae bacterium | reverse complement strand
AGCAGGAAAGTCTTCTGTCGGAAAAGCTCTTGGTCAACGCCTATCAACAAGTTTTGCTGATACAGATTTACTTATCGAAAAAGAATCTGGATTGCGTGTATCTGAGATATTTCTCGATAAGGGTGAAGAATTCTTTAGAGAGCTTGAGCGAGAGATTGTCCTGCGAGAACTCGTTGACTTTGATGGTGTCCTAGCCTTAGGTGGAGGTGCGATCATGAACGCAGATGTCGAACAGGCGCTGCGTGAATCTTCGGATCCCATCTGTTTTCTCGATGTCTCACTTTCTAGTGCTGCTCCACGGATCGGCTTCAATCGTGATCGTCCTTTATTGGTTGGTAATCCTCGAGCTAAGTGGCAAGAGTTGATGAATATACGTCGACCAATTTATGAATCTCTGGCAACGTTTACTATTTCAACTGAATCAGGAACACCGTCACACATTGCTCAGGAAATTGCCGATATCTTAGCAAAGAGTAAGGAAGTTAATTTATGAGCCGCGTAATTAGCGTAAGTGCTGAAACAAAGTATGACGTAGTTATCGGGTGTAACTGGAGGGATGAGTTAAGCGAGCGTGCTTCTGAGCGTACGCGTTGCGCGATTGTCACAACCGAGTCGATGAAGATTGCACTCGGTAATGTAGAGGCAGGGGATTGTGAGTTTCTATATTGCATCATCCCCGATGGAGAAGAGGGCAAAAGTCCAGATGTACTTCTGAGGCTCTGGAATTGGTTAGCAGCGGCAGGATTTACCCGCACTGATTTAGTTGTTGGCATCGGTGGTGGTGCGATTACTGATATCGCAGGTTTTGCTGCAGCGACCTATCTTCGCGGTATTGATTGGATTGCGATACCTACTTCAGTTGCTGGGTCGGTTGATGCTGCAATAGGTGGAAAAACTGGCGCAAATCTCGATTATGGTAAGAATTTAGTCGGTTCATTCCATTCACCGCGCGCCGTCCTGATTGATCACTCATGGTTTGCGACTCTTTCAGATCGTGATTTCTCGGCTGGATTGGCAGAGGTCGTTAAGTGTGGATTTATACGTGATGCTCAAATCTTGCAGCTCATTAAGAGTAAAGATCTACAATCGTTGCGAGCCGACGAAGTACTTGTCTTGGAGTTAATCACACGTGCCGTACAGGTCAAAGCTGATGTAGTCAGTGGAGATTTCAAAGAGAGTTTTGATCGCGAGATCCTGAATTACGGACATACCTTTGGCCATGCCGTGGAGAAGCACGCTAAGTTCTCTCTTCGCCATGGCGAGTGTGTTGCTATTGGAATGGCATTTATGGCGCATCTGCAATCAGAGCTTGGGCTCATCACCGATGAAATTCGTGATCTACATTTCTCGATATTGACCGGAATTAATCTTCCAATCAGCTACTCGGCGGGTGATTGGCCTGAGCTGAGGGCTCTCATGTCGATGGATAAGAAATCGCGCGGAAACACTCTTCGCTTTGTAACTATCTCTGAGATTGGGAAAACCGACCGAATCGCAGATGTGGCGCAGGGACATCTCGTGAGCGCATATGAGAAGGTATGCTCATGAAAGTTTTAGTAATCAATGGACCAAACCTTTCTAGGTTAGATATTCGTGACTCATCAATCTATGGTGATATGAGTTACCCACAATTAGAAGCTCATATTCGTAGCGCTGCCGAGAGCAATGGCTTTGTCGCAGATGTGCGCCAGAGTGATGATGAAGCGACAATCATTGGTTGGCTTCACGAGGCAGCCGATTCGAATACTCCTGTGATCATCAATCCAGCCGCCTTTACCCATTATTCGTATGCGATTCGTGATGCCGCCGAAATGGTCAAAGCCCCACTGATTGAGGTGCACCTTTCTAATCCTCTTTCACGTGAGGAATTTAGACATACTTCGGTAATTTCAGGGGTTGCTAATGGAACTATCGGGGGATTCGGTCCGAACTCATATTCGTTGGCTTTGGCTGCGCTCAAGACACTCATTTCGTAATCTTTGATGAGGTAAACTTCCACTCTTGAAGCAGATGGCAGATTGCCGTTGCAATGAACTGGAGCATTACCGTGGCAACAACAAATGATCTTAAGAATGGCATGACCCTCGACATCGAAGGGCAGCTATGGACTGTTGTTGAATTTCAGCATGTGAAGCCAGGTAAAGGCCCAGCATTCGTTCGTACCAAACTCAAGCAGGTGATGACCGGCAAAGTTGTCGATAAGACGTATAACGCTGGAGTTAAAGTTGAGATTGCAATTCTAGAGAAGCGCGAAATGAACTTTCTTTACAAAGAGGGCGATGATTTCGTTTTCATGGATAACAAAAACTTTGATCAGATGACAATCTCTGCAGCAACTGTGGGGGAAGCCTCAAACTATATGCTGGAAAATACAGAAGCCATCGTTGCAATTCATGATGACAATCCTCTCTACATTGAGCTGCCGGCTTCGGTTGAACTAATGGTCACATACACAGAGCCAGGTCTGCAAGGCGATCGATCATCTGGTGGAACAAAGCCAGCCACAGTAGAGACAGGTATTGAAGTTCAAGTGCCTCTCTTCATTAAGCAAGATGAGAAGATTCTTGTTGACACTCGCGATGGATCGTATCAAGGTCGCGCAAACTAGTGTCTGCCCGCAGTAAAGCTCGAAAACAGACCTTAGACCTTCTCTACGAATCTGATATTCGAAGCAGTGATCTCTTGGTACTTCTCGCTTCGCGCAATGTTGCAGAAGAGGGACCAGATGCCCGCCCTATACGTGAATATACGAAATCACTGATTGAGGGTATTTACACTCATAAGCGCAAGATCGATGAATTGATTACAACGTACGCACAAGGTTGGGATATGGATCGTCTACCGACGGTGGATCGCAATATTCTGCGTTTAGGAATTTACGAGATTCTCTGGGCGACAGATTTGGATGATGCAATTGTTATTGATGAGGCGCTTAGCCTTGCAAAGGATTTAAGTACCGATGACTCCGCAGGGTACATACATGGAGTGCTGGGTAGAATCGCTTCGATTAAATCGAGCTTATCTCTCTAGTCTTTTCTGCAGAGATATTCCTTGCGCTACCAACCACCCCTGATAGTTATGGTTCTCAATCTCCTGGCTTGACGAGAAGATCAGTCCTAGGTTTTGGATATCAGTTGCACGTAGTGAGACCACTGCGCCTTTCCAATCACCACGTTCTCTAATGATTTGGTGGATATATGCGAGCAGATGTGTTTTTTCAGCGCTAAGGGGTAGCCCTTGAAGAGCGCGAAGATCATAAATATGTCTGCCAAGTGAATCGGCGACAGTTAACTCTTGCGTTGGTGCCAAAATGTGGATGAGTGAGATCTGAAAGATGTCACAGATTTTTAGCAACTTCGTGATGGAGAGAGTTCGTGTGCCCCTCTCATAAGAACCCATAGCAACAGCGGTGATTGCACCAGCGGAGTGGAGTTCGAAATCGGCCAAACTCCACCCGAGGGCTAACCTAGCCGCACGTATTCGCATTTGAATCTCTCGTATCTCGTGAGTAAGCATGAGGTGCAGGGTAGAGAGGATGACTCGCTCAACGACGGAGATATTCACAGAGTTCGGGACTCTGGTGGTATCCTTTCGCCGCATCCTTTAAGACCCGTCCTGAGAGGCGGGGAAGGAGATTTAAATGAGTTCTGTTCTGTCTGCGCCAGATATCTCTCGCGCCCTTTCTCGTATAGCCCATGAAATTTGTGAACGCAACAATGGGGCGTCGTCAATTACATTGTTGGGAATCCCCACACGCGGCGCACACCTGGCCCTACGTCTGGCTCAGTTGATTGAAAAAATCGAAGGATCCCCAATACAGGTAGGAACATTGGATACAACACTCTTTCGCGATGACCTTCGCCTCAAAGCGCCACGAGCACTTATGCCCACGAGTATCCCCGCCCTCGGGATCGAAAACCGAACAGTGATACTTGTCGACGATGTTCTCTACTCTGGCAGAACAATTCGAGCAGCGCTGGATGCTCTCGGTGACATCGGACGACCGGCACGAGTGCAACTTGCCGTCCTTATAGACAGAGGCCATCGTGAACTTCCGATACGAGCAGATTTTGTTGGTAAGAATATTCCTACCTCCACCTCGCAATCAGTCAAAGTTTTGCTCACTGAGCTTGATGGAGTCGATGACGTTCTAGTCTCAGATGGAGGCGGAGAATGAAGCACCTACTCTCAATCGCTGACATCAGTCGAGGCGATGCAATCAAGATTTTAGATACAGCCGCCGAATTGGCCAGAGTCAGCGATACTCCAATGAAGAAGCTTCCGACTCTTCGTGGCCGCACTATCGTTAATCTCTTTGCCGAAGATTCAACCCGCACTCGAATCTCTTTTGAAGCAGCGGCAAAGAGACTCTCGGCAGATGTCATTAACTTCTCTGCCAAGGGATCAAGTGTTAGTAAAGGTGAATCACTGAAAGATACTGCGCAGACTTTGCAAGCCATGGGAGCTGATGCCGTAATCATCCGACATGGAGCATCTGGTGCTCCTGCTCGACTTGCAGCGTGTGAGTGGATGTCAGGGGCAGTGATTAATGCGGGAGATGGCACTCACGAACATCCAAGCCAAGCTCTTCTCGACGCATTCACTATTCGTAAGCACTTGTCGCAAGGACGTGAGGATCTCCAAGGATTGCGCGTAGCAATTGTTGGCGATGTGCTCCATTCGCGGGTCGCGCGATCAAATGTATTGTTACTGACCAAGCTTGGTGCACATGTCACGTTAGTAGCGCCTCCCACACTTCTGCCCGTAGGTGTAGAGAGTTGGCCTGTCGCTGTTTCCTATGATTTCGATCAGGTTCTTGATTCGCTAGATGCAGTGATGATGTTACGTGTACAGCAAGAGCGAATGGGCGAACTCTTCTTCCCTAATGCTCGTGAGTATTCACGCTACTTTGGACTCAATACGGACCGTCTAAACGCACTGCATCCAGGTGCAATCGTTATGCATCCAGGTCCCATGAACCGTGGTTTGGAGATCACTGCAGAGAGTGCAGATAGTGCACGCTCTGTCATCGTCGAACAGGTCGCAAATGGTGTCAGTGTGCGCATGGCGATTCTTTATCTTCTCTTAGCTGGCGATACTTCGATTGAGGCGGGCTTGTAGTGACTACTGATACAAAGAAAACTCTCATCAAGAATGGAACGTTGGCTGATGGCCGAGTCTGTGATGTACTAATCGAAGATGGATTGATACAGGCAGTCGCTCCTTCATTGAACGATAATAATGCGAAAGTTTTTGATGCAACATCAATGATCGTTATGTCAGGTTTAGTAGACCTTCACACTCATCTTCGCGAGCCGGGTAAGGAAGATTCAGAGACTGTTCTATCGGGTTCCCGCGCAGGCGTCAAAGGTGGATACGTTGCACTCTCTGCAATGGCCAACACCTCTCCAGTTGCAGATAACGCAGGGGTTGTTGAGCAGGTCTATCGACTGGGCAAGAGTGCTGGTCTCCTAGATGTATTTCCTATCGGAGCGGTAACTCAAGGTATTGAAGGAAAAGTATTAGCAGAGATTGGCGCAATGGCCGATTCGGTCGCTCAGGTTCGTGTATTTAGTGATGATGGCAATTGTGTGAGCGATCCGCTTGTGATGCGTCGTGCACTTGAATATGTAAAGAAGTTCGGGGGAGTCATTGCCCAGCACGCGCAAGAGCCTGCTCTTACTTCAGGGTCTCAAATGAATGAGGGAATAGTCAGCGCAACCCTTGGACTTAAAGGATGGCCAGCAGTTGCTGAAGAAGCAATTATCGCTCGCGACGTCCTCCTGGCAGAACATGTGGGTTCACGTTTACATATCTGCCATCTGACTACCGCAGGAGGCGTAGAAATTATTCGTTGGGCGAAAGCGCGAGGAATTGATGTCACCGCCGAGGTAACTCCACATCACTTATTGCTTACTGATGAGAGTGCTAGAAGTTACGACCCAATCTTCAAAGTGAATCCTCCGCTTCGCACAGAGAGTGATGTGATGGCGCTCCGCCACGGTTTAGCAGATGGCACAATCGATATTGTTGCTACTGATCACGCTCCACATCCTGGTGAAAGCAAAGAGTGTGAGTGGCAAGAGGCAGCCTTTGGAATGCTCGGCCTTGAGCATGCGCTTTCGATCGTTGCCGCCACTATGGTCGAATCTGGCCTTATGGATTGGGCTGCGGTTCAGAATCGCATGAGTGTGGCACCTGCGCGTATTGCAGGTTATGTCGATCATGGGCGTGAAATAGCAGTAGGTGCCCCTGCGCATCTGACTGTGATTAATCCCAAAGCTTCGTATCGCGTGGATCGTGATCAATTGCAATCGAAGTCACGCAATACTCCGTTTCATGGAATGGAATTCTCGGCCCGTGTTGTTGCCACCTTCTTTCATGGTCAGGCCGTTTATCAACAAGGCAACAATGCATGAGTAAAGCATTTCTCGTTCTCGATGATGGTCGTGTCTTTGAAGGCAAGAGTTGGGGAGCCACTGGTCGCACATTTGGTGAAGCTGTCTTTCAAACAGGAATGACCGGATATCAGGAGACGCTGACCGATCCTTCCTATCATCGCCAAGTTGTAGTCATGACAGCTCCCCATATTGGAAATACTGGAATGAATGCCTACGATAATGAGAGTTCAAAGATTTGGGTCGCAGGATTTGTGGTTAGAAATCCTTCACCGATAACAAGTAATTGGCGGAGCGAAGTCGACCTTGTTGATGTCCTCGTCGAGCAGAATATTGTTGGAATTTCTGGAATTGATACCCGAGCTTTGACTCGACATTTACGTGACCGTGGAGCCATGCGGGTTGGAATATATTCTGATCTCGAGCTCTCTCGTGAAGAGATGGTGGTTGAAGTTCGCAAGAGTGGCCAGATGGTCGGTTCATTCCTCAGCTCAGATGTCTCTACTCCTGAGAGCTACACGATCGCGGCGAAGGGCGAGAAGAAATTTACAGTGGTTGCCGTAGACCTAGGTATTAAGGGTGCGACACCTCGTGCAATGGCTGAGCGAGGAATCCAGACTCACGTAGTTCCCTACAACTCAACATTTTCCGAGATTATGGCTCTCAACCCGGATGGAGTCTTTCTCTCGAATGGCCCTGGCGATCCAGCAACAATGACCGAAACGGTGAGCCTTGTTCGCGAGCTTCTTACGGAGGAGATTCCACTCTTCGGTATTTGTTTTGGCCATCAGATTCTCGGAAGAGCCCTTGGTTTTGAAACCTATAAATTGCAATTCGGACATCGCGGAATTAATCAACCTGTTATCGATAAGCGAAATGGCAAAGTAGAGATTACATCTCACAACCACGGCTTTGCGATTCAAGCCCCGACAGATGGGCAATTCTCAACCGTCTTTGGGCCGGGACGCGTGACTCATGTCTGCCTCAATGATGATGTTGTAGAAGGCCTCGAACTTCTTGAGCGTGGGGCATTTAGCGTTCAGTACCATCCAGAAGCTGCTGCAGGTCCGCACGATGCGGCTTATCTCTTTGATCAATTTGTATCGATCATGGAGAAGTTTCCACGAAAGGCTGCCGCACTCTAATGCCTCTCGATGCGTCGATTAAGTCTGTCCTCGTCATTGGCTCTGGACCAATTGTTATTGGCCAGGCATGTGAATTTGATTATTCAGGTACACAAGCATGTCGCGTTCTCAGAGCTGAAGGTATTCGCGTAGTTCTTGTAAATTCAAACCCAGCAACAATTATGACTGACCCTGAATTTGCTGATGCAACTTATATTGAACCCATCACACAGGAATTTATCGAACGAATAATTGCAAAAGAACGACCTGATGCGGTTCTTGCGACTTTAGGCGGACAGACCGCGTTGAACGCCGCTATCTCTCTCTTTAAAGCTGGCACCCTAGAGCGTTATGGAGTCCGTCTGATTGGCGCTGATGTTGATGCAATCGAACGCGGAGAGAATCGCGAAATATTTAGAACGATCGTTGAAAAAATTGGTGGTGAGTCTGCAAAGTCTGTCGTCTGTCACGCGATGGATGAAGTGTTGGAAGCAGTCAAGGAACTGAACTATCCAGTGGTTATTAGGCCTTCTTTCACCATGGGTGGCTTAGGTTCGGGAATTGCATTCGATGAGGAGTCTCTCCACCAAATAGCGGGTGCAGGCTTGAGGCATAGCCCGACTTCTGAGGTGCTCCTCGAAGAGTCCATCATTGGATGGAAAGAGTATGAATTAGAAGTCATGCGTGATTCCAGCGACAATGTTGTGATCGTCTGTTCAATCGAGAATATAGATCCTATGGGTGTGCACACAGGTGACTCAATTACAGTGGCACCGGCCCTCACGTTAACCGATGTCGAGTTTCAGAAGCTTCGTAATCTCTCTATTGAAATTATCCGTGAGGTCGGCGTTGCTACGGGCGGCTGTAATATTCAATTCGCAGTCAATCCCGATACTGGGCGCATCATTGTTATTGAGATGAACCCACGAGTTTCGCGTTCAAGTGCTCTCGCATCAAAGGCAACTGGTTTTCCTATTGCAAAGATTGCAACAAAACTTGCGATCGGCTACACCCTTGATGAGATTCAGAATGACATCACCAAAGTAACGCCGGCTTCATTTGAGCCCACCCTTGATTATGTAGTTGTTAAAGCGCCGAGATTTGCCTTCGAGAAGTTCCAGGATGCAGATCCACGTCTGACTACCACGATGAAGTCTGTCGGCGAAGCGATGGCTATCGGTAGGTCCTTTCCAGAAGCACTGATGAAGGCGATGCGTTCTTTAGAGAGAAAAGAGTCGATCTTTACCTTTCCTAAAAAAATTTCTGACTCACGAATATCCGCACTGATGGATCAAATATCGATTCCAACTGAGTACCGTCTTCAGCAGGTACAGCAGGTTCTGTGGGCAGGCAGGAGCGTCGAAGAAGTGTATGAAAAGACGAAGATCGACCGCTGGTTTCTTACGCAGATCGAATTAATTAATATCGCGGCGCGCGAGATTGCACAACCAGGTGAGCTCACTGTGGAAGCGATGCGCTTTGCTAAAGGGCATGGATTTTCAGATAGTCAGATTGCGATTCTCAGAGGCAGCACTGAAGAAGAAATTCGTAAGATACGTGCCTATCTCAATGTCCGACCTGTATATAAAACAGTCGATACCTGTGCCGCTGAGTTCGAAGCATTTACTCCCTACTATTACTCAAGCTATGAAGAAGAGAGTGAAGTAAAACCAAGAACTGCTCCTGCAGTCATCATTCTCGGAAGTGGTCCAAATCGTATCGGACAAGGAATTGAATTCGATTATTCATGTGTTCACGCATCATTCACTCTCCATGAAGCCGGCTTTGAAACAATCATGATTAACTGCAACCCTGAGACAGTGTCGACAGATTACGACACAAGTGATCGACTTTATTTTGAGCCCCTCACTCTTGAAGATGTATTAGAGGTCGTACATGCAGAGACAGTCGCCGGCCCCGTTCTTGGCGTCATCACCCAGTTAGGCGGACAGACTCCGCTGGGTCTTGCAGCCGGACTCAAAGCCGCTGGAGTAACAATCCTTGGTACAAGCCCTGAAGCAATCAATTTAGCTGAAGAGCGTGGCGCCTTTGGAGATGTACTGGCGTCGGTAAATCTGACCGCACCTGAATTTGGTATGGCCTCGTCACAGATGCAGGCGATTGAGATTGCACATCGCATTGGTTATCCAGTGCTCGTGCGTCCATCATTTGTACTTGGTGGTCGAGGAATGGAGATTGTCTATGACGACGCATCCCTCTCTTCTTTTATCGCACGCGCAACAGATATCACTCCCGACCACCCTGTCTTAGTAGATCGCTTCCTTGATAGCGCAATCGAGATAGATGTAGATGCGCTCTTTGATGGTGAAGAGCTATTTTTGGGTGGAGTGATGGAGCATATTGAAGAGGCGGGAATCCACTCTGGCGATAGCGCTTGCGTACTACCTGCAATGACGATTTCACCCGAACAACTTGTACTTATTCGCCAAGCAACTCTGAAAATTGCGCAAGGTGTTGGCGTACGTGGGCTCATCAATATCCAATTCGCTTTGGCTGCTGACACTCTCTATGTCTTAGAAGCCAATCCTCGAGCCTCTCGTACAGTGCCTTTTGTTTCGAAAGCAACTGGTGTACCGCTTGCTAAAGCCGCAGCACGGATCTCCGTAGGTTCAACGATTGCCGAATTACGTTTAGATCACACACTCCCTGAAAATGGCGATGGCGTTGCTAAAGGAATTTCTGTTAAGGAAGCGGTCCTGCCATGGAATCGATTTAGACGGATGGATGGCAGAGGAGTTGATGCGGTTCTCGGACCTGAGATGCGATCAACAGGTGAAGTTATGGGGATCTCCTCAACATTCGGCGCAAGCTATGCCAAGAGTCAGATCAGCGCCTTTGGCTCACTTCCAAAGTCGGGATCAGTCTTCATCTCATTAGCTGATAAGGATAAAGAATCGGGCCTTGCACCGGCTAAGTCACTCGCCACACTAGGTTTTAGACTCTTTGCAACATCAGGTACTGCAGATTTTCTCGCTTCTCATGATGTAATGACTGCACGGGTTCGCAAGGCCTCTGAGGGCTCAGGTCCGTACGGAGAGAAAACGATTGTTGAGCTACTCAATGGGGGAGAGATAGATCTCGTGATAAATACCCCTGTAGGACGTGGAACAAGAGCCGATGGATGGGCAATTCGAACCGCCGCAATCCAACGATCTATTCCGTGTATTACTACGACGGCAGGATTTAGCGCAGCCGTAGAAGGAATCAAAGTCTTACAAGCCGGCGACTTGGATGTTCGTCCAATTCAGGATTGGTTGAAAGAGTAATGAGCAGTATTAATAAGAGCGCAGCTCAACTTAACGCCACAATTTTAAGTAACAAGCGAGTAGGGGCCTACCACCAGCTTCTTCTTGCTATTGGAGATCTTGCCTCAGTCTGTCGTCCAGGAAACTTTGTTGCCATTTCAGTCGGAGGCGATGTTTCGAAGATGATTCTGCGAAGGGCATTTGCGATCTCTCGGATCACCCACGGAAGCGCATCTGGTGGAGCAATGGAGTTAATCATCGCTCCCTTTGGCTCTGGATCTAAATGGCTCTGTGCGCAAGAAGAAGGTGCTGAGTTAGATATTGTCGCACCCCTTGGTAAAGCTTTTGGAATACCTACAAGTCCTGTCAACGCCCTTCTTGTTGGCGGCGGATACGGATCAGCACCACTCTTCGGATTGGCAGAAGTTCTCAAGGCTCGTGGATGCAAGGTCGATATGCTCTTAGGCGCAAGTACAGGTTCGAAGATCTACGCTCCTTTAGAGGGTAAGCGAAGTGCATCAACGTTAAAGATCTTTACAGAAGATGGCTCAATGGGCGAACATGGCAGAGTTACCGCACCGATTCGCGAACTCATAACTCAAGGCTCGGTCGATGTTATTTACTCTTGTGGTCCCATGTCTATGTTGCGAGCGATATCTGACATTACGGATGGCACGGATGTCGTACACCAGTGTGCAGTAGAAGAAGCCATGGCATGTGGAATTGGAATCTGTATGACGTGTGTTCTACCTGTAAAGAATGAAGACGGTTCGATTTCAATGCTCCGTTCCTGTATTGATGGCCCGGTAATGGACGGAAGTTCGGTTGCGTGGGACCTGGTTGGAAAAACTCCACCCGTAGGTATTCAATGAGTGAGGCATCGCTGGATTACTCCACAACGATAGGAAATGCCTGGTTTCCGGCACCGATTTTTACTGCGAGCGGTTGTGCAAGTTCGGGTAAAGAACTTTCGCAGTTCTTCGATCTCCGCGATATAGGTGCAGTTGTCACTAAATCGGTGATGAATAAAGCTAGGCACGGCCGTGTCACACCGCGCATGGCGGAAACACCTTCAGGAATGCTTAATTCGATCGGTCTTCAAGGACCAGGAATCGATCAATTTTTAGCGCAGGATGTTCCATGGCTATTGGAAAAAGGTGCCCGCGTAATAGTTTCAATCGCTGGTGAGACTACAGATGAGTACGCGATGTTGGCCCGAAAGATTCGCTCTGTACAAGGCATTAGCGCACTGGAAGTAAATATTTCATGTCCCAATGTTGAAAATCGTGGAATGGTCTTCGCCTGCGAGCGAGATACCGCTGCTCGCGCAATAGATGGTGTGCGCAAAATTATCGGAGGCGAGATACCGATCATTGCAAAGCTGACCCCCGACGTCACAGATATCACCAGCATCGCCTCGGCTGTTGTAGATGCCGGCGCAGATGGATTGGCGCTGATTAATACTGTGCTTGGAATGGTAATTAATATTGAGACGATGAAGCCACACCTTGGCGGTAAAACTGGTGGCTTATCAGGACCTGCGATAAGACCTGTTGCAGTGCGTGCGATTTATCAAGTACATAGCGCTATGCCCAACGTTCCAATCCTTGGAATGGGCGGTGTCGTCTCGGGACGAGATGCGCTCGAACTTATTCTGGCCGGCGCATCAGGTGTCTCAGTAGGTACTGCAAGTTTTGGTGACCCAATGGCCATTCCTCGCATTCAGCGCGAACTTGCGGCGCTCTTGGTCTCAAAGGGATTTGCCTCCGTTAAGGATGCCATTGGTTATGCTCATCGAGAGGATGAGAATTAAATGGCTCACTCCCCAATAATCCTTGCAGTCGATACCTCTGATTTTGATACAGCCCGCGCGTGGATTGATGCCACTCGTGAAAGTATCGATATTTATAAATTAGGTCTTGAATTCTTTCTCACCTTTGGATGCGAAGGGATCGAAAGTATCGCCCGAGAGAGTGGCGCATCGATCTTCCTTGATCTTAAGCTTCACGATATTCCAAACACTGTGAAGAAATCAGTAGGAGTTGTTGAACATCTACACCCACGTTTCTTGACGGTGCATGCTAGTGGAGGCGCTGCGATGATCAGTGCAGCTGTCTCTGCAGTGACATCAACATCGATAACTGCAGTCACTGTTCTGACATCCCTTGCAGATTCTGATCTCGCTGATCTTGGATATGCCAAACCAGCTCTTGAGACAGCCGTATCGATGGCTCGTGTAGCAACGGCTGCAGGTGCAACTTCGATTGTTTGCTCGCCCCTTGAGATAGAGGCTATTCGCGCAGTCATTCCACAATCTGTCGAGATCATTACTCCAGGAGTTCGCCTGGCCGATGAAGCAGGCGGAGATGATCAGATGCGCACGATGACGCCTGCACAAGCTATGCGTGCGGGGGCAAATTTCCTGGTGATTGGTCGACCTATTACATCTCGTTGGAGTGAAGGTAAGGCTGCAATGGCTTCTCGTGCATCCCAACTCGTTGCTTCCATTCACGAGTAGCACCCTGATCCTCTAGATTATCGTCATGAGAAAACCGCCCGTCCTCACGGAAGCAGAGCGTGCGGCAGCGTTAGCAAAAGCACGAGTCTCGCGCTCTCATCGAGCCGAAGTAAAGGCAGAGGTCAGAGCCGGCAATCTCACAGTTGATCAAGTTATAGAGCTCTCTGACAACGATGAAGCGGTTTCGAAAATGCGTGTATCTGAATTACTTGAATCCATTTCAGGTGTCGGAAAAGTAAGAGCGATTGCAATTCTCGATAGACTTGGTATCTCTCGTACGAGGCGAATCATGGGTCTCGGACATCATCAGCGCAGAGCACTTGTAAAGGAGTTCGCCATCCCTCGAGACAATAAGCATGATGGCAGTCTCGTCGTTCTCTCAGGTCCTGGGGGAGTAGGTAAGAGCACTGTCTCCAAAGAGGTACGAGCGCACAATGATTTCTGGGTGAGTATCTCTGCAACAACGCGTAAGCCGCGACACACTGAAACTCATGGTGTTGATTACATCTATATGAGCGATGAGGAGTTCGATCGTGCAATTACAAATCACTATTTCCTCGAATGGGCAGCTTTCGCCGGCGCACGTTACGGAACCCCGAGACAACCTGTTCTCGATGCTCTCTCGCAAGGTAAGGATGTTCTCCTTGAAATTGATATTGAAGGCGCTAAACAGGTGAAGGCGAATTGGCCCGATGCAATTCTCGTCTTTCTTGAGCCTCCTTCATGGGAAGAGTTGGTTTCGCGCTTAGAGGGACGAGCCACTGATTCATCGGAGAGAAGGGCTGAAAGGCTAGCCCTAGCCCAAGAAGAGATGGCTCAGTCCCCATTTTTCGACCATATCCTGGTCAATGACCAGGTCGAGCATGTGGTTGCAAGCCTGATAACATTGGCTCATTCGCAGCGGTCTTAAAGAATGAGTCTGCCACGCGCTAAAAATATAGGAGGCACTGATGGACGGAATCACTAATCCACCAATCGACGAACTTCTCGATAAGAGCGGATCGAAATATAGCCTTGTGCTTTACGCAGCTAAGAGAGCGCGACAGATCAACGCATATTATTCACAACTTGGTGAGGGTCTCCTTGAATATGTCGGGCCATTGGTCGAGACACATGTTCATGAGAAGCCGCTATCAATTGCTCTTCGTGAGATCAACGAAGGTCTCTTGACCATCGAAAATCTCGATCCAGCAGTTAAGTAACCACTAGGAAAGATATCTCGTGTCCACGCGCGAAGTAATCCTTGGCGTTGGTGGTGGGATTGCTGCATACAAGTCCTGCGACCTACTTCGTCGTCTTCAGGATCAAGGTTTCGGCGTCACAGTCATACCAACCCCATCCAGCCTTAACTTCGTAGGTAGCGCAACGTGGGAAGCTCTCTCTGGCCGCCCAGTAACGACAACGGTGTGGGAGAAAGTCGACGAAGTAAGGCATGTCTCATTGGGAAGTTCCAGTGATTTTATAATCATCGCCCCAGCAACTGCAGATTTAATCGCTCGCATCGCCCAAGGAAGAGCGGATGATTTACTTACAAATACGGTTCTTGCAAGTACGGCTCCGAAACTTATCGTTCCTGCAATGCATCCAGCGATGTGGTCAAATCCAGCAACAATTGCAAATGTTCAGCTGCTTCGCAATCGTGGATTCTTTGTTATGGAGCCCGACCATGGACGACTGACCGGCAAAGATGTAGGCGTTGGTCGATTCCCTGAGACTTCACGTATTCTTGCCGAATTCAACGCAATCGCTAATCCTGTACACGATCTGCTGGGTCGCAAAGTTCTAGTTACAGCAGGTGGCACTCGTGAGCCGTTAGATCCAATTCGGTATATTGGTAATCGTTCTTCAGGTAAGCAAGGTTATTCAATCGCTCGCGCCGCATCCCGCCGCGGAGCTGATGTCACTCTCATTCTTGCAAATAGTGAATTACCCGATCCTTCAGGGATCCGTTGCATCAGAGTAAGCACGGCGGAAGAAATGTTTAGCCAGGTAGAGAAAGAATTTGATCAATGCGATCTGCTAGTTATGAGTGCAGCTGTTGCAGATGCTAAGCCGTCGCAGGTAAGTCACGCGAAGATAAAGAAGGGCTCTCTCACCTCGATTGAGTTGGCATCTAATCCAGATATCGTTGCAACAGTGGCCTCTCGTAAGAAGAGTCAGATCGTTATCGCGTTTGCTGCTGAGACATCTTTGGATATTGAAGAAGGCAAGAGAAAACTTCTGAGCAAGAGTGCCGATATACTCTTTCTCAATGATGTTGCAGCTAATGAAATATTCGGATCAGACCATAACCAAGGTGTGATTTTGATTGCAAATAAGGCAGGATCTGTACAAGAGATCAATGTTGATCGCACCGATAAAGACTCGCTCGCCGATCTTCTCCTTGATCAGGCCCTTAATAGGTTAGGTTAGACCAATGTCAAAACGTCTCTTCACATCAGAATCAGTTACCGAAGGCCACCCAGACAAGATTGCAGATCAGATCTCTGACGCAATCCTTGACTCGCTCCTCTCACAGGATTCCAAGAGTCGTGTGGCAGTCGAGACTCTTATTACAACGGGTCAGGTGCATGTTGCAGGTGAAGTAACAACTGACGGATATGCAGATGTCATGGGAATTGTCCGCGATACTGTCATAGGAATCGGTTACGACTCATCAGTAAAAGGTTTTGATGGCAATAGTTGTGGCGTCTCAATCTCAATTGGACAACAGTCACAAGATATTGCCCAAGGAGTCAATGATGCATTTGAGCATCGTGTTGATTCTGCCGTTGACCCACTCGATCTGCAGGGTGCCGGTGATCAGGGTCTGATGTTTGGTTATGCCTGCGATGACACCAAAGAACTCATGCCTCTTCCAATCTATCTGGCACACCAATTGGCGGAGCAGCTCACTGCCGTACGTAAGAGTGGCGCTCTTGCCTACCTACGCCCAGATGGAAAGACACAGGTAACTATTGAATACGACGGTGACAAAGCAATCGCGATCAATACCGTTGTTATCTCCAGCCAACATGCAGAAGATGTAGATGTAGCAAAGAAGTTGACCCCAGAGGTTGTTGAATACGTCATCAAGCCTGTTCTCGCAAAGGTGGACCTACCTCAGAGTGATTTGAGAGTGCTCATCAACCCAACTGGTCGTTTTGTTATTGGCGGACCGATGGGTGATGCTGGCCTCACTGGGAGAAAGATCATTGTTGATACATACGGTGGAATGGCACGCCATGGCGGCGGTGCATTCAGCGGTAAAGATCCTTCAAAGGTTGATCGCTCCGCTGCATATGCAATGCGTTGGGTAGCCAAAAACGTTGTTGCTGCAGGTCTAGCTCGACGTTGCGAAGTACAGGTTGCCTACGCAATTGGAAAGGCGCATCCAGTTGGCGTTTTTGTAGAGACTTTCGGTACCGAAACCGTCCCAATTGCAAAGATTCAGAACGCAGTAACGACAATCTTTGATCTACGTCCCGCTGCAATCATTAGAGATCTCAACTTGCTTCGTCCGATCTACTCACAAACAGCGGCCTATGGTCACTTTGGTCGCGAGCTTCCCAACTTCACTTGGGAAGTAACCAATCGCGTGGATGAACTCCGCGCGGCGATCTAGTCCAACGAGCTAAAGGTCTCTTATGACCTCCGCGCCTCTCAGACTTCGCGTACAGAAAGTCGATCGTGGTGAGAGCACTGCTTCAGCCCATCTTCCTGTCGCACGTCTCTGGGTAGATACAGGTCTCTCGCATCTCGAGCCGAGCTATGACTACCTCGTTCCGCAGAGCCTGGACGCAGAAGTTTCTATTGGAGTAAAGGTGTTGGTCGATTTCTCTGGCCGGAAAGTCGACGCATTTGTCATCGAAAGAGTAAATAGCTCGAGCGTTGGAAATCTTAAGTTTATTGAGAAGGTCACCTCCCCAGCACCGTTGCTTACTAATGAGATTATTGCCCTTGTCACTGCCGTTGCTCGCAGATGGGGAGCGGTACCGAGTGAAATATTGAGTGGAGCAATTCCACCGCGAGTGATTTCGGCTGAAAAGAGTGTGGGTGCAGAACGTTCGCCATCTGGGATAGCGGCAGAAAAAAACCAGGGCCCTTCGCATTCCTATTACTTATTTACTCCCGGCGAAGATCCCTTTCATACGATTGCAGAGTGGGTCAAAAAGAGAGCTAGCCAGGGGGGAGTGCTGGTAGTTCTTCCAGAGTTACGCGAAGTTCACTCCTTGGCTAATGAACTCACTCTTCTTAATGTGGAGTTTTTAGTACTTGACGCGTCTCTTCCTAGAACGACTCGATACAGCAACTTCTTACAGGTAGCAACAGGTGCTTCGCAGATAGTCATTGGTACTCGTGGTGCAATATTTGCACCCGTTGCCAACCTTCAGACAATTGTGATTTTCCGTGAGGGATCAGAGTCACACTATGAAAGACGTACACCTGGTTGGAATGTTCGAGATGTTGCGATCATGCGTTCACAGCTAGCTGCGATCGACCTTACCTTTGCAGGCTACGCGCCATCTTCTGAGCTTTCCTTGTTGATTGAGAACGAAGCAATAGCACTCAAGGGCAAGCGAGCAAAGGTTGATGCGACCTCATACCCTCAATTCCGGGGAGAACTATTACCGGATCGCATCTTCTCACCGATCAGAAGTGCGCTCACACGTGGCTCGGTACTTTTTCTCGTTCCTCGCAAGGGTTATTCGCAGGCAATTTCATGCGCTTCGTGTCGCAATATTGCACTCTGTGAATGTGGGGGTCGAATTTATTTTGGTGGTCCCGACAAGGGGTTTATCTGTTCGCTCTGCAACCTCACGAGTGTGGAGTGGAGTTGTAAATGGTGCAAGAAGAGTTCTGCTCATCTCTTAGGGCGAGGAAATCTTCGCTACGCTCATGAAATCGGAAGAGCATTTCCGGGGTTCGCAGTGATCTCCTCCGATGCCACAAATGCAGTTCATGAGATAGAAAATCAACACTCCATTGTCTTATCTACGGCCGGTATGGCTCCTGCAGTAATCGGTGGATATCAAGCTGTTGTCATTCTCGAGGGGGATAATCTCTTCTCACAGTTAGATCTTCGCGCCCAGGAACGCGCACGTGAGGCGATCATGCAGAGCGCGAGTCTATTATCACCGAATGGTAAGGCTCTTGTTGTTATCGATAATTCGCACCCAATTGTTGCTGCTGTATCACGTTGGAATCTCTCTCCACTTCTTGCAAGAGAGTTGAGGGAGCGCGAGCAGACTCAGTTGCCGCCGCTAGTTCATGCGGTCGTTCTTGAAATTGCACACGCTGATACACCCACATTTCTGAGCGGTATCACCTCATCGATTAAGGAAGGACGGGTTCCAAGCTCCACCCGCATTCTTGGTCCAACTCGGTTAGATGAAGATTATTCGCGGGTTATTTTGACTGTCTCCCGAGATCATGGTCAAGAACTATTTGATTTTCTAGTTACCTATCGAAAGAAGCGGGGGATAGCCAAGAAATCGATTCCTCGTATGCGTATCGACCCGTATGTCCTATCTCATTCGCTTTGAAATATTTATTCTGCGTTAAGATACCGCTATGACCATACAAGAGATCAGATTATTCGGTGATCCGGTTTTGGTTACTCCTGCCTCACCTGTAGTCGATTTCGATAAAGAGCTCCGGAATTTGGTCAGTGATTTGATCGATACGATGCTTGATTCGCCAGGTGCTGGGCTAGCTGCGCCTCAGATTGGCGTCCCTCTCCGTGTTTTTAGCTGGTGCGTTGATGACGTGCTTGGACATTTAGTTAATCCACAACTTACTTTGAGTGACGAAATGCAAGATGGCGAAGAGGGATGTCTTTCATTTCCTGAGATTCGATATGACACACCTAGGGCGCTGCGCGCAGTAGCCCGAGGATTCGATATGCATGGTGAACCAATCACTGTAGATGGAAGTGAGTTCTTGGCTCGTGCACTTCAGCACGAGACCGATCACTTAGATGGAATTCTCTTTATAGATCGCATGCCGAATGAGTTTCGAAAGCTTGCCATGAAAGAGATCAGAGATTCCGAGTGGTTTATGAGCGCGAGCGAGAGTGGTGTATCACCGATTATTAAAGTATCGCCGCACCAGAAATTTGGCAAAGGTCACTAGTGCGTTTGGCGGTTGCGGGAACACCTGACGTGGCTATTCCGACCTTAGAATTTCTACTTGCCGGCAAGGATTCTTTGGTTAAAGTTTTCACTACGGAGGATAAGGCTGTTGGTCGCGGTCGAGCTCTGACTCAGAGTGATGTCGCATCGTGGGCAAGCGATCATGGAGTTGAGTGCATTAAGATTGGAAAAGCCAGTGAGATGGCCGCCCATCTGGATGATATTGACTGTGTTGTAACAGTTGCATTCGGAATACTTCTCCCACAAGAGATCCTCAAAATACCGACACATGGATTTATTAATCTCCACTTCTCACTCTTGCCCGCATGGCGAGGTGCTGCCCCAGTCCAACGTGCCATCGAAAATGGTGACCAAACGCTCGGAATTTCTGTCTTCTCACTTGATGAGGGAATGGATACTGGCCCCATCTATCGTCAATCTTCTTTTCCGCGAGATCCAAGCATGCGAAGCAGAGAAGCCCTGGAGTTTCTTGGGGAGCAAGGTGTCGCGCTGATTGCGCGAACTCTTGAGGATATTTCCAACGGCGTCTCACCAACGCAGCAGAGTGAAGACGGCGTTTCATCGGCGAAAAAGTTAAACAAAACTGAAGCGCTCATTGATTGGGCACTGCCGTCTGCGGTAATTGACCGCAAAGTAGCAGCGTTCTATCCCAATCCTATTGCGTACTCACATTTTCGTGGCGAGATTGTAAAGATCACGCGCTGCCACATGTCTAGCGATCTGCTCGCCGACCTCTCACTCAAACCTGGCGAATGGATGATTGAGAGAGATCGAGTGCTTATCGGGACAGGAGATAGGCCACTTGAGATAGTTGAGCTCATCCCTCAAGGTAAGTCAGAGATGAAGGCAACTGCTTGGGTGCGTGGGGCAAGAATTAACCCAGGTGAACTCTGTGGTTGAGGCACGTAGAAATACATTCAAGAAGCCAAAGGCTGATCCAGTTCGGTTACTCGTCTTTGACATTCTCACCGAAGTAAATCGTCGCGATGGTTACTCAAATCTTCTCTTGCCTCGGGCGCTAGATTCTTCAACCTTTGACCAGCGCGATAAAGCATTCGCAACCGAACTTCTCTACGGAACGCTGCGTATGCAGGGACGGCACGACTACGTTTTGCCCCAAGTAAGTGACCGACCTTGGAGCGAAGTTGATACGGGCATTGTCGATGTCACAAGAATGGGTCTGCAGCAAATTTTTGAGATGAGAGTGCCGATGCACGCTGCAGTCTCTGAAAGCGTCGAGTTAGCTCGTAAAGTTCTGGGAGAATCGAAAGCTTCTTTTGTCAACGCGTTGCTTCGTAAAGTGAGTGCACAGTCCTTGGAAGAGTGGCTCGCACCTGTAGCTTTGATTAATGACGAGGTCAGCAGACTTGCGATCACCTACTCTCATCCTGAATGGATTGTGAGTGCATACTTTGATCTCTTGCGTGATTTCGAGGAAGTTCGCGCACTCCTTGAAGCAAATAACACCCCTGCAAAGCCCACCTTTGTTACCTGGCCAGGACGATCTGAGATTTCAGAGTTCCACGAGTGGGGCGCGATTCAAACTCCTTATTCACCATATGGGTTTAGGGCAGATGTAACTCCATCGGCGCTGGAGGCAGTGCGCCATCGCAGAGCTGGTGTCCAAGATGAAGGATCACAACTTGTCGCATCCATTTTCGCACAGGCTGCTGCAGATAAGAGTTCTTGGTTAGATCTCTGTGCTGGACCCGGCGGCAAGGCCGCTCTTCTTGCATCTATCGCCGTCCAAGGCGATCACAGGTTTGTTGCTAATGAAATTTCGCAGATTAGAGCTGATTTAGTGAAGCAAGTAATTGGCTCTCATGAAGTCTGGGTGGGGGATGCTCGTGAGATCGCAACACGAGGTGAAGGTTTTGATGCCATATTAGCTGATGTTCCGTGTACGGGAATGGGAGCGTTGCGGCGCAGGCCAGAGGTACGTTGGCGACGATCACTTTTTGATCTTCGTCAACTTGGAGTCCTCCAACGCGAGATTAGCGATGCTGCGATTTCGATCTTAAACGTTGGTGGAGTCTTTGGTTATGCCACTTGCTCGCCTCATTTAGCCGAAACGAGTATTGCGGTGGCCGATATTTTGAAGAAATATCCCGAGCTCGAACAGATCGACATTCAACCATTCATGCCACTCAGTCTTGAAGGGGGAGTCAGAGATAAGAGCATGGCTCTATGGACGCAGCGACACAACACAGATGCAATGTTTCTAGCCCTCTTCAGAAAAATCTCGTAAGGTAAAGTAACGACATGGGAATTCGTATAACGCCCAGCATCTTGAATGCAGATTTTTCTCGCCTAGATGAGGAGATATCTCGCATTGCAGCAGTCTCCGATCTTTTGCATCTGGATGTGATGGATAACGTCTTTGTACCGAACTTCACCTTTGATTTCGAGCAAGCAGCAGCGATCATTGCTTCTTCCCCAATTCCAGTGGATTCTCATTTGATGATTTCTGATGTAGATCGTATTGCTCCTGCTTATGCTCATGCTGGCAGCGCAAGTGTGACTATTCATGCGGAGGCAAGCAGTGCAATCTCAGCGACGCTTCGTGCGATTAAGGCTGAGGGTTCTCGCGCCGGACTAGCTCTTAAACCCGGATCATCAATCGCAGATTATGCAGATTATGTCGATGATGTAGATATGTTCCTTATCATGACGGTAGAGCCCGGTTTCGGTGGTCAGAGATTTATGAACGCGATGATGGAAAAGGTAAGTCAAACTAAAACCATCATCGGAGACCGTCCTATCTGGCTTCAGGTAGATGGTGGAATTTCGATGGAGACCATTGAAGTCGCTCGCGAAGCTGGCGCTGATACTTTCGTTGCAGGTAGCGCTGTCTTTAATTCACCAGATCCAGCCGAGATGATCATGCAATTGCGAGCCTTGGCGGAAGGTAAATAGTGCGCCTCGAGCGCTGATCTTCAAGTAAACTATGAGTATGAAGTCATTCGATGATCTATGGGTTGAGCTTTCGAAGAAAGCGATCGACCGTCCTGCAGATTCAGAAACGGTTGCTGCGCTAGATGCAGGGGTACACACGATTGGTAAGAAGATCATCGAAGAGGCTGGTGAAGTCTGGCTCGCAGCAGAACATGAAAGTGATGAAGCGTTAGCCGAAGAGATTAGCCAATTGATCTACCACTTGCAGACGCTCATGCTTGCGCGTGGCCTGACTCCGCAAGATGTTTATAAGTTTCTCTAGTGATTAAAGGAGCATGATGTTACGTATTGCAATCCCGAATAAAGGCTCTCTTGCCGAGGAGTCGATTGCGATTCTCAAAGAAGCTGGGTACAAGCAGCGCACCGACTCGCGTGACCTAGTTCTTGTGGATACTACAAACTCAGTTGAGTTTTACTACCTACGTCCTCGCGATATCGCTATCTATGTTGGTTCTGGTGAGTTAGAGGCTGGAATAACTGGGCGAGATCTATTGATTGATTCTGGCGCCCTTGCAAGTGAAGTAATGGCTCTTAATTTTGGTGGTTCGACCTTTAGATTTGCTGGACCAGCTGGCAAGAAGTACTCAATCAAAGATATTAATGGAAAGCGAGTTGCCACTGCCTACCCAGGACTAGTGAAGAGCCATCTTGCCAGCCTTGGAATTTCAGCAGAGGTTGTCCGACTCGATGGCGCGGTAGAAAGTAGCGTCCGACTGGGTGTTGCCGATGTGATTGCAGATGTAGTTAGTACTGGAAATACTTTGCGTCAGGCGGGGCTAGAGATATTCGGTGATCCAATTCTGACCAGTGAAGCAATTGTGATCAGCCGTAAAGATGTCGCGATTGCGACAGATCTAGAGGTATTAATTAGACGTTTACAAGGAGTTGTTACTGCTCGTCAGTACGTTCTGATGGATTATGATATTCAGAAAAGTGATATTGATGCCGCGTGTGTAATCACTCCCGGTTTGGAATCTCCAACAATTTCACCGCTTCAGAATCCAGATTGGTTAGCTGTGCGAGCGATGGTATTACGCAGTGAAACGAATAGAGTCATGGACGATTTGTTTGTGCTTGGTGCGAGAGGAATTCTCGTCACCGATATACATGCCTGCAGACTTTAAGATTCTTACTTCCGACTACTCTGGCCAGACTCTTCTACTTCTTCGCGGGTAATTCCTAAGAGGTAGAGGACACTATCAAGATAGGGAGCGCTTAAAGCGCTATCTGCTGCCGCACGAACTGCAGGTTTTGCGTTAAATGCAATACCGAGACCGGCTAACGCAATCATATCCAAATCATTTGCACCATCTCCGATGGCAACTGTCTGCTCTAACTCAACGCCTTCTTGCTTTGCAAAATCCTTGAGTGCTATTGCTTTGGCAGCACGATCGATCACTGGGCCTTGCACCTGTCCAGTGAGAAGGCCATCGACGATCTCTAGAGTATTGGCTCTGTACAGTGCAATATTTAATGATGTAAGTAGAGGTTCAATAACGTTGATAAAGCCACCAGAAACTACGGCAACTGTGTGTCCTAACTTTTGAAGAGTCGAAACTAGGGTTTTCGCACCGGGAGTTAGTGAAATTTCATTTCTCACTTCGTCAATCACGGACTCGGGTAGCCCCTTAAGTAGGGCAACTCTTTCGCGTAAACTCGCTTCGAAATCAATCTCACCCGCCATTGCGCGATCGGTAATCTCTTTCACCTGTGCTTGAACACCAGCTTTAGCTCCGAGAAGTTCGATGACTTCTTGAGCGATGAGTGTTGAATCAACATCCATGAGAACAAGCTTCTTCGCCCAACGCATGAGACCGCCGGGGGATACAGCGATATCGATTAAATGTTGGGCGGCTAAAGGCGTCAAAGAACTTTTAAGTGTGGCTGTAGGTGCGCCACTGACAACACATTCGATCGCCGTGACGGGATAACTTGCAGTGCGCTGAATTCGTTCAATATTTCCCGCAACCCCTGCGATTGCTGAAGCAATGTCAGCTAATGCGGCTGGCTTTAAATCTTGAGAAAGCAACACGACGTGGGTAAGCCCGATCTTTGCAGCGATGCTCTCACTCTTTTGTTCAGAGAAGGCGATTGCAATATCGAGGTCTAGCGATTCCGCCTTATCGTTGAGATCAGCTTCGATCGCTGATGCATGGGCGCGATCAAGTGATATGAGGATGGTCAAAATCAAGCGAGAGCGAATAACTACCTGCTCAATATCTATGATCGTTAAAGAGAATGGGGAGAGCGTTGCGAATAGAGCCTCTGTGATACCAGGGCGATCTTCGCCGGAGACCAAAATGAGGCCCGTGTAATACGCACTCTGATTTTCCATGTGCAGAGATTATCGTGAATCACGGGTCAATCTCCTCGAATTTACGGGTCTTGAACGCTGTGAGGAGATATCTTTTAGCCCGTGAGTGGTCAAGAAGTATTACGAGTTACCGATGTCTGCGTTCGTCGCGGCACACGGATGATTCTTGGCCCTATTACCTTTGCAATATCTCCGGGGGAGCGCTGGGTCATTCTCGGCCCAAATGGAGCGGGAAAATCAACGCTACTCAATCTTTTAGCTACGCGAGCTTTCCCTACCAGTGGCAAGGTT
The DNA here is from genome assembly GCA_947489825.1 of Candidatus Nanopelagicaceae bacterium. The sequence continues at coordinate 825 of CANLFL010000001.1, read as the reverse complement.
TACGTCCTCGAGAAAGAGATGGGCAAGGTTGATCTCTTTGAACTCCGCACTCGTATTGGTCTTGCAGGTGTTGGCATTTCAGAAGATATTCCATATGAGGAGAAGGTTCGAGATGTTGTTGTGACTGCTGCTTACGCGGTCCTCGGTCGATGGAACGAAGATTACGATCTGTGGGATGAATCGCGAGCAGTGGCACTGCTGACTACATTCGGTGTGCGAGAGCTTGCAGATCGAGATTATGGAACATTAAGCGAAGGCGAAAAGAAACGCGTACAAATATCACGAGCGTTAATGGCCGATCCTGAACTGCTACTACTCGATGAGCCAACTGCGGGCCTTGATGTAGGCGGTCGCGAGGATCTGCTGCGCCGTTTCTCTCAATTCTCTAGCGATCTAAGTGCTCCAGCTACTGTGATTGTTACCCACCATATTGAAGAGATCCCAGTGGGAACAACTCACGCCCTGCTTTTAAAGGAGGGTTCGATTGCGGTAAGTGGGCCGGTGCAGCAGGTGGTGACAAGTGAACATATCACTGCAGTATTTGGCGTTGATGTAAACGTTTCCTTTGATGGATCACGCTTTTATGCACGAGCATCTTCGTGAAACACCCAATTTTTCAGCCTATCCATTCTTCGTGGTTTCCAATACTTGAACCGTTGCAGGATGACGTAATCTCTACATTTGATTTTGTCAGTAAAGGTCAGTACATACCCGCGATGGATCGAATTCTTGCTCCATTGAGTACACCTCTCGATGAAGTCAAAGTTGTCATTGTCGGTCAAGATCCGTACCCGAACGCAGAGTACGCAGATGGTTTTGCTTTCT